>CAZTZB010000052.1:0-12504 GCA_964617505.1 uncultured Peptostreptococcaceae bacterium
ACCTGATTGCTTCTCATTCCGCTTACACCCGAATAGAGTGATCTTAACATAATAAATTCCTCCCTTTTGTTGCGAAGATGCGCACGCTTCATTCAATCCGCGGCGCCAGGCTCCCTCTTGGAGGTCCGGCCTGTCAGTCTTCGTCGATTATTACTGCACTGTCGATGTTCGTAAAAACGTTTTCCTTGGAATCATTCTGTCCCACAGCCGTTATTATTGTACGGTTGCGTATGCTTGCCACAAATGCCATTTCCTTGTAAAGCAGAAGCGATTCCCTTGCTCCCTTTGCCTCGGCCTTATCTACCGCTTTTTCAAGGTTTTTAATATCCTTCTCGGTAAGATTCAAGTTTCTCTGATCAAGCCGCTTCAATGCGTGCGCGGAGATCTTAAGCTTCATTTTCTTATCAATTGCCTTTTCCAATAGATGCTTGAATTCTCCACCTGTGGAATTGGCCTTTCCTGTTCTACCGCTTACTGTTTCTTCCGGTTTGTTGACCGGATATATTCTTCCGTTGCTTACTTTGTAAGACATTTATTCACCCTCCTAAAGGGTTTCTGCTGTTTCCTGCGTTTCCGGTGCAAATACACTGTCCAACACTTCGCTAACATGCTCCATTTCCTCGATAATCCGATTGGCCTTTTCATCCTCGGTCCCGGCCATGTCAATTATGTCGCTTGACAGATATTCGCGTTCGTCCACCACTACATAAAGCTCGGATCCTCTAACCCTGACCGATTGCACCTCTCCGCTTGCAACTCCACTTTCTCCCGCGACAATCACCGTCTTTCCTATCAGATTGCTTCCAAAAAGCAGGTTCTGGTTGCTTTTCAAATCCGCTATAGCCATGTTTAGATTCTCCATTTGTTCCAGTGATGAAAACTGAGCCAGTTGGGCCACATATTCCGAATTATCTCCGCCTTCCAAGGGGTCCTGAAACTGGAGCTGTGCCGATAAGATTTGGAAAAATTCGTTTTTTCCGAGGCTTTGTCCATTTGATGTCGATTGAACTACATTTGAATAATTGTCAACACTGCTTATTTCCATTCTTCCACCTCCTAGGCGAACATGTCCAATCCACCTGAAATCGCTTTCTTTTCTTCCATTTGTTGCTTCGGACTGTCTCCTTTTTCTCCGAAAAACTCTGAAAAGCCTCCATTGCCGGACTCCCTCTGAAATTCAAATGCGCCTTGATCAAAATTCTCGAAGGCACCAGTCTGTTGATTGAAAAGACTGACTTCGATTTCCCTGGGTCTTAATCCCTCGTGCATGAATGAAAGCTTGTCTTCCAAAAGAAAATTGCTCAATTGCTCCTTGATTGACTCGTTTTCAACCATAATTCGGCCTTTCACAATTCCATTTTCCTGCGACAGCCTTATTTCTATGCTTCCCAATTCATCAGGCTTAAGTCTGACCCTCATGACACTCTTGCCATTGTCTTGGATTCTGTCCATAGCAAGGTCGATACTATCTGCTACTTCATCGAGGTTTTCAACAAGTCTTCCACCGAACGGTACTTCCGCTTTGCCAATTTCCATCTTTGAATTTCCTGTTTCAATGCCCATCGTTTCTCCAAACGCTTTTGCAAAGGATTCAATTTTTTCTCCTGCCTCTTCCGGTTTGGAAATTCTTTCAGCAGCCTCTTCCTGCAGGCTCTCAAGCTTCAATTCTCTTGAGTCATACTCATTGCCACCGATTCTCGTTCCTATTTCCGTCAGACGATTCAAGATACTTTGCTCCTTCGCCGAATGCAGAGATCTGTTTTCCGGATTTGCCGATTCCGAATAATCCAATACCCTTTCAGGTTTTTCGGCCATTCCGAAATTCAATGTCTTTAAGGTCCTGGGCTCCGGCTGAATAAGTTTATCAATCCTATCTTGATTCGGCGCCTTGGACTTTTGGGTCTCAATCGGAATAAACTTGTCAGCCATCTCGATTTCTTCCATACCTACAAGTTTTGGCGCAAGTGGCCGGATTTCAGAATCCACCTTTATATCAGGTTTCTGAGTAAATTCTCTTTCCGCCGATACACTTTTTCCGACCGCATCCGGAATCTTCCCGGCCATTCCTCTAAAAAATATCGACGAAAGGACTCCCTTTTCTTGTCCAACATTCTCGTTTTCAGACTGTACAATCTGAGCTTTCACAATTCCTGCAGGCTTTAAATCGGAAATCTTTACCGCTTTCATACTCTTTACTGAAACATCATCCGTTTTTGGGGCAATAGGATCGGCTTTTTCTTCCGAGGGCTTCTTTCGACAAACCGCAATTTCCTCCGGATGTATTTCCAATGTTGGCTTTGGAATCGTCAAGATGCTTGGAATGTCAGGCAGGCATCCGCTTTCGAGCTTTTCATCTGCATCGTTTTCTAAAAGGGCTTTCATTTTTGGATTTTCTTTTCTTTGAGGCATAAGAGAAATCATAATGTCCCCAAATTTCTTTTCCTTGAGCTCGCCTTTTCCCTTTTCTGCCGATTTTCCCATGGTCAAGGGGCAATCCATTTTGTTGCCTATATTCAGTTTTATTGCTCCTTCCATATGTTCACCTCCCTCTCTTTTATCTTTCTATAACTCACGCTTTCTTTTGAAAGCGGTTACAGCCATTTCGTCAAGCATTCGTTCCTCAACTTTTTTCTGTTCCGTGTTATAAGCTTCCAACTTCTTTTCCTTATGTATTTCTATGGTTTTGCGCTTTATTTGAGCTTTTTCATAGGCTTGGCGTCTCATCTCGCAGGTCCTTCCCGCTTCGTTTGCCAAGTCCTCTCTCTTTTCCTTTTTATCTCTTAGGTTTTCGAGGTAATAGTAGCGGCGCTTTATGGATTCCACTCGGTTTGCTTCGATGCTTATGCATGATTCCTGAGTTTCACCTATCTCGCCCTCTATGTCTTTTACGGATTCAAGATGTTCATGGTATTTTTTTTTAGCCCTTGCGAAATCGGCAAGCCTTTCATCCTCTGTTTTCATCCTAAGCTTAAGCACATTTTCCAAGGTATAGTTGAATCCCTTCATCCCATCCTCCTCTAAGCATCCAATAATTGCTTCATTTCTTCAAAGACTTCTTCCAATGAAGCAGTTTCGTCCGATTCCTGTTTCAAAAAATCCATCAAGCGCTCATGAAGTGAAATAGCCTCGTCAACTTTGAAATTCGAGCCCTTCACATACGCTCCAACATTTATCAAATCCTCCGATTTATCATAAACCGCAAGGCTGTCTCTTATTTTCCCCGCCAGCTCGTAATGCTCTTTGCTGACAATCTGTTTCATCAGACGACTTATGCTTCCCTGAACGTCGATTGCCGGAAAATGGTTTTTTGCAGCAAGCTTTCTGGAAAGAACTATGTGCCCGTCAAGTATCCCCCTGACAGCGTCCGCAATGGGTTCGTTCATGTCATCCCCATCCACAAGCACGCTATAGAAAGCCGTAATCGAACCTTTGTCCGAGGTTCCGGAACGTTCGAGCAATTTGGGCAGAAGTGCGAAAACGGAAGGCGTATATCCCTTTGTCGTTGGCGGCTCCCCAATTGCAAGTCCCACTTCCCTCTGTGCCATTGCAAATCGCGTAACCGAGTCCATCATGAACATAACCTTGAGTCCCTTGTCCCTGAAATATTCGGCTATTGCTGTTGCAGTAAAGGCACCCTTTAATCTGACAAGTGCGGGCTGATCCGATGTGGCACAAACCACAACCGATTTCCTCATGCCTTCCTCTCCCAGATCCATGTCAAGTACATTAAGCAATTCTCTGTTTCTCTCGCCTATGAGGGCTATTACATTTACATCCGCATTTGAAAACCTCGATATTTTGCCGAGGAGCGTACTCTTTCCAACCCCGCTGCCTGCAAAAATACCAAGTCGTTGGCCTTCTCCGCAGGTTAGAAGTCCGTCGATTGCCTTTATTCCAGTACTGATCGGCTTCTCTATGCGGCTTCTCATCAAAGGGTTTGGCGGAGACCTGTTTATGTCTACTTCGCTCTCCCTATAGAGGCATCCATTGTCTATTGGTTCCCCCAATCCGTCGAGGACCTTTCCGAGGAGATTCTCCCCCACCTTTATACGCAGGGCTTTTCCAGTAGGAACCACCTTGCATCCGGGTCCTATTCCACTGAGTTCCCCAAGGGGCATAAGCAGGACTTTTTCATTCTTGAATCCTACAACTTCAGCCAAAACGTGTTGTACATCGTCAATCTCAATTCTGCAAACCTCACCCACAAAACCCTTGACTCCTTCCACCTGTATCGTAAGTCCAATGACTTGCGTCACCTTTCCGGCCTTACTGTAAAAGGATTTTCCTGCCAAAGCCTTGTGATATGTATCGAAAGCCAAGCTATTTGACATTTCTGATTCCCGCTTCCGACAAAGCCATTTTGACATTTTCAAGCTGTCTGTCCATAGTTGCGTCGATGACATGCATCTCCGTCTCTATTACGCAAGCACCCTCCGGCATCGTTTCATCCTTCAAAATCGTGAAGACACCGTTGGGACACAGTTCCTGCAATTCCTGCAAATGATTCTGCAAGATCATCGATTCCGCTCTTCCCGACCTTATAATTATCTGGCTGCGGTTCCTGACTTCCGCAAGAGCCGCTTTCGCAACCCCCACAATAATACTATCGTCCAATTTGATTTCTTTCTTAATGATTGATTCGGCTATTTTTACAGATAATTCAATAATTTCTTTTTCTGTTTTTTCTATATATCCTCTCGACTCTTCATGGGCTATTTTAAGGACTTCTTTTGCTTTTAATATAATCTCCATGCTCTCATCCGTGCTATCCTGCCTTCCGGCTTTAAATCCGTCTTCATATCCTTCCTCAGCCCCTGTTTTATAGCCTGATTCATACGCTTTCTTTCTATTGGCTTCAACCGCCTCCGCGGCTTCCTCCGTTGCCCGGAAAATAATTTCCCTGCATTCCTGCTCTGCCAATCTGACCAATTCGTCTGCCCTTTGCTTGGACTGGCGTATAAGCGATTCGGCCTGACCGGCCGACGAGTGTTCCCTCATTACCACAGGATTTTCAGTTACCGGAATCATGCGCGTCTCCGTACTGTCTATCTGTTTGTAGCTCTTGTAGATTCTATGCGATGATTGCATCCTCGCCACCTCTGTTTAGGAATATTTCTCCGGCTTCATCCAGCCTTCTAATTATGCCGACAATCCTCTGCTGAGCCTCTTCCACAGCAATCAGCCGCACCGGACCGAGAAATTCAACGTCGTCCTTGAGCGTTTCTGCCGCACGTTTGGAAATGTTGCTGTATATTATTTTCGCGACATCTTGGGAAGCCCCCTTGATGGCAAGCGCCAGCTCCGCATTGTCGACATCCCTCAGAACCCTTTGTATCGCAGTATTGTCAAGGCTTATGATATCTTCAAATATGAACATGCTTTCCTTTATTTCCTCAGCCAGTTCCGGGTTTTCCTTGGCCATTTCCTCTACTATATTCTTCTCGGTTGAGCGGTTTACGGCGTTTAATATATCCACCAGAGTCCTTACCCCGCCATATGATTCGAAATTGTTGTCCACTATATTCGACAGTTTTCCGTCAAGCACTTTTTCAACCTGCATGATTACAGACGGTGATGTCTTGTTCATTGTAGCTATTCTATAGGCTACATCCGTCTTAATATCCTCCGGAAGTTCTGACAGAATATGGGCCGCTTTTTCCGGTTGAAGAAAGCACAGTATAAGCGCTATTGTCTGAGGATGCTCATCCTCAATAGTTTTCATAAGCTGCGCGGGATCTGTCTTTCTCGCTATGGCAAAGGGCTTTTTCTGCATTGCTAAACGAGCCGAATTTTCGATTATGCTCATTGCCTTTTGACTGCCTACCGCCCGCGTTAAAATATCCCTCGCATAATCGATTCCTCCCTGCCCTATGTACTCCCTCGCCTTGTTCATTTCAACAAATTCTGCAAGTATGCTGTCCCGGATTTCCGGTTCTACTGTAGTGATGTTGGCTATCTCATATGTGATTCTTTCAATCATGGACTCGGGCAGCATCTTCATAACCTTTGAGGATTTATCCGTACCGAGGGTTATGAATAAAATAGCCGCTTTTTCGACGCCGCTCATTTCGTTTAATTTCTTTTTTTCAACCATCTATATCACACCTCGTCTTTTAGCACCCATGTTTTCACCAGATCCGCCAATTTTTCAGGATGCTCTTCAGCATAGTTCTTCACACTCTTCTGTATTTCCTTGTCTTCCATCGGTTTCAACCTGTATGTAGCGTCATCTATTACATCCTCTATGGGAAGAGGGTTCGCTATGTTCATGTCAAGACGCTCTCTAAAGCTCTCTTTTTTCCTTCCTCTCCCTACAAGCAAAAATCCAACTACCATCAGGATCAGCAAAACAAATCCAGCCGCTATGCCGCCATACAAGGTCATTTTCTGGCGGCTCTGCTCATTCTCAAGAAATACCATTTCCTGTTCCTGCATTTCTGCAATCATTTCATTCTGGTATGTCTTGTCGAAGGCAATACCTTCGACGCTTATTACATCCCCGCGAACCTCGTCATAACCCACAGCAGCCCTTATTATATTGCTTATGGCTGTTTTCTGAGTATCTGTAAGGGCTCCGTCATATATAACCGAGGTAGAAATGCGTCTGACCTCTCCCGGCGCCTTGATTGTGTGTGTGCGAGTCTCGCCTATTTCGTAATTGCGAACCGTCTCGTAGCTGTTTATGCTTTCGTCTTCAACAGCGGTTTCAGGATCCACTATGTAGTATTCCATGTTGTTATCGACAGGGCTTGCGCTGTCAATACCGCCTGCTACCGAGCCTGTCCTTTCAAGCCTGTCCTGTTGGCTGCGAACAACCTTTTCGTCGTCATACTCTATAAGAGTCGTTTCCTCCGAGTCAAAATCCATGTCGGCATTAACCTTGACAACAATCTTTTCCACTCCAAACGCCCGTTCCAGCATGGTCTGAAGACCCATTTCCAAATCGCTCTCAAATTCATTTTCCATGCCTATACGCCTGTCCGCCAATGCCTCTGCCGGCATCTCCGAATCCTCCAAGAATATCCCCGCGCTAAGCAAATTTGCGTTAGTGTCCACAACCCTTATATTGCTCTCAGGGATATCCCGCAGGGCTCCTGCAACCAAGCCGATGATTCCCTTTATCTGCTGCGTTCCCAGGCTCTGCAAAGGGTTTATCTTTACCACAACAGTGGCATTCCCCTGCTGTGAATCCCTTGTAAAAACAGATTCCTGGGTTAGTGCAAGATGAACCCTTGCAAAATCAACTTCCTCGAGAGACATTATGGATCGCGCCAATTCACCTTCCATTGCACGCTGGTACATTATTTTTCGGTCTTCATCCGTGACCGCAAATCCCGCATCGTCAAAAATTTCAAAACCCTTGCCGCTATTCGGCAAGAGTCCATCCATGGCTAGATCCAAGCGCAAACGATCCACTTGCTCTTTGGGAACCATTATGGTCGTCCCCTCGTTCGCAATCCTGTAATCCGTTATTTTCAATTCATCAAGCTTCTTGACTATGTTAGCCGAATCGTTCATCTCAAGACCGGAAAAAACCGGCACATATTCAGTCCGTCCAAAAAACACATAATAAGCGGTCAATAAAATCGCAAACAGCAAAAGCATTATGATTATGCCTGTACGCTTGCCTCCGCTCATGTTTTTCCATATATTGCCTATTCTATTTGCTGCTTGCTTCATTTTCCCCATATTCCCGGCTCCCAGCACAATATTTTTATATTTTTTATGATTCATGGCATACAAAAAGCCCTACAGAAAGGACTCTACCATTTGTCAGGTAGCGGCCCAGCCGTCTTAGTCCGTAAACTTAAGACCTGTTGACTTTGCGTCCCAACCTTTCGATTGGTTTGCCCTTTCCAAAACATTAGATTTGCATTTTCATTATTTCCTGATATGCCTCCACAACCTTGTTTCTGACTTGAACAGTCAACTCAAGGGCCAGTTTGGCTTCCTCCGTTTGAATCATCACTTCATGTACGCTTTCCGCCTCGCCCATGGCCAAGGCCTCTGACGCCTTTTCGGAAGCAATCTGCAATTCATTTACATCTGCAAGTTCTTCCTTCAAGGTTTCTGAAAAGGACTGGGTTTTTACCTTCCCCCCCTGATTTTCCAACGGGGCATTGATTGTATTCGATATGGATCCTATATTCATTCCAAATCCCCCCCGGACTTTTTACTTGCCTATTTCAAGAGCCTTTGCATACATACCCTTGCTTGAATTTATAACGGTAACATTAGCCTCGTAGGCCCTTGTAGATGCTATCATATCGATCATTTCATTGAGAATATTTACATTGGGCAACTCAAGGTATCCGTCTTCGTCTGCATCCGGATGACTCGGCTCGTAAATCTTAGTAAAGGGGCTCATGTCTTCCTGTATACCCACAGCTTCAACCCCCGCCGATAGATTTCCACTCTTGCCAATCTCCTTATCCATCTTCTCCCTGAACACAGCCACTTTTCTCCTGTAGGGACCGCCCTCTTCGGTGCGTGTGGTATTTGCGTTTGCAACATTTGAAGCAATTGTATCCATCCTCAAGCGTTCCGCGGACAAGCCGCTTGCACTTATGGCCAATGTATTAAACATCTTCATGATTATCGGCTCCCTTCATGGATAACGTATCTCAAAACCGAAATCTTGCTTGAAACCTGCTGGGCCAATGCATTGTACAAGAGCTGATTGGCTGCCAAGTCCACCATTTCCGATTCGATATCAACATTGTTTCCATCCAATTTCTGTGAAACCGATTCATCCCTAACTATTTTGGGCCGGATTGATTCTATGTTTTCGCCGTCCCCCATATGCCCTTTGTCAGTCTTTTCTAGAGACATTCCATCCTGCAAACCCGTCGCAGATTTCATAGCCTCCTCGAATGACACCTTTTGAGCTTTGTAACCGGGCGTGTTAATATTGGCAATATTGTTTGCCATAACTTTCTGTCTTAGAGACGCAACGTCCATAGCTTTTTTCAAAATCCCGATATCCTTGTTTTCGGTTATTTTAATGCTCATTTCAGCTGCTCCTCCCTCTATTGTTTATTAAAACTGCAATAAAGAACTTTTTTTTGCCATCTACTGACGTCCTCGTTTATTATTTTAAACATGACAAAATTAAAAAGCAAGTGCTTTTTTCAGCAACTTGCTCTCCCAAAACTCTCCGCTGACATGTTTTGCCTGATGAAAAACTCGCAATTGCAAGGCGTTCAAGTTGAAAAATATTTTGTAAATATTTTGTAAAATTTTAATTAAGCGTCACTTGGACCTTTTATCAATAAAGCAGGCATCAATATCCTTTACGTAGTATGTTCTGGCTTTGTTCTTGCCAACTGAGGTTTCCGCCAGGCGGCTGCCTATCTCTTTTTTTTGATCCCTAACCTCTTCAATCGTTTCGCGTTGGCAATCTATTACCGCCCTAAGCATTTTTTCAAGACCGGACACAGCATCGTCCAAGGACTTAAGCATTGCCTCAGGAACCCGTCCTTCCAAAGATTTTCTTTCAAAGGATTCCAAATCAAGTTTGCCGGCAAGCGATTTTTCTATTACGCGTCTCTCGTCTGCCAAGCGGCTGACCGCATCTATAGAGCATTGGCTATTTCTTAATATCTCCATCATCTCATCGGGAGACTTATCCTCTTTTTCCCTCATCTTTTTCATTGCAGGTTCAAGCTCTTTGTATATCCCCATCTGGCTGTTAAGGTTTTCAATCAATGATCTAAGCTGAAACATTGTTCATTCTCCCCTCATTAGGCGATGGCCGCCCATGCTTCCAAAAGTTCCTCCATCATCCCGCGCACATCCTTCACCTTCTGGGCATCCATGTGTATGTTTGCCTCAACAAGCTCCCTTATCATGAAGGCGTACAGCGCGCCCAGCTGAGCAGCCATTTGGCCGGCTTCGGAATTCAGGGAAACCGAAAGCTCCTGCAATATGTCCTGAGCACGCTTAAGATAATCGTTTTTCTTTTCGATGTCTTTTTCAGCTATAGCGATTTCCGCCAAGCGGCAGAATCTCACGGCTCCCCCGTATAGCATAATAACAAGTTTTTTGGGAGAGGCTGTGGTTACATTGTTGCTTTCGTAAATCCTGTATGCGCTCGAAGCATTGTTGTTCATAAGCCCTCCTAGACCATTTTATCAAATATTATTCCGGAATCCCCCATTATTTTTTTAAGGATTCTATCTATCGCATCCTCGCTGAGTATCCTTATCAGCTTCTTGCTTGACCTTTCAAAAACCTTTATTTTAAGTCCTGTGCCGTCTACGCTTTCAGCGGCAAGAAGATATATGTCCACACCCTCGGATTCGAAGAGTTCGTTGAGCCTTTGGATTTCCCACTTCAAATCCTCTAAATTCCATTTGTTTTCTCTTTTCTTGTGGCGCCCGTCCTTGTCCACAAAGGCTTCATCCTTATTGTGTACATAATCCTTTGCGGTCCTTTCAATGACAAGCCTTATTATCTGGGAGTCAACCTTGTCTATGTTCATCATCTATCCGTCGCTCCTCTTATTCCGTCGACAGACCAGAAAGGGATCCAAGCTGACTCGTGAGCCAAGACATCTGGCTTTCCGCCTGCTGCAGGGCCACATCGAGCTTGGCGAAAGTCCGTATATAATAGGCCTCCCTCATCTCCATGCGGTCGTTGAAGGCGTCTATTCGGTCGCTTAGGGTCTCCAAGGACCTCTCCAGTCCGTCTTCCCTGACCTCCACTATACCCGTTCCTGAGGCTATGAGACTATTTATATAGCTTTCAAGCTTGGCAGAAAGCCCTATCTCTTGGCTCTCCGAATCAGTATCGTGAAAGAAATTCCTAACCGCCTCAGCATCATCTTCAAGCGCAGCAGTCAGCTTCGAGGAATCGAGCTGGAGGGCTCCATACTTGTCCACCGTTGTAATCCCTATCTGGGACGCATCCGAGTATGTGCTGTCGAGACCGCTTATGGCACTTGACACCGTAGTTCTAAGGGTTGAAATCATCCTCTGAAGGGTAGAATCTCCTGCAAGGGTTCCGCCACTTCCTTCCGTTTCGGGATCTCCCGCATCGGATTTTTCCTGCATAAAGGCAAGCGTGGAGTTGTACTGCTCTATGAAGGCCTCCACCTTTGCTATGGTTGCCCCCGTATCGTTTGAAACGGTCAGCTTCTCAGATTCACCCTCGGCTGTTTCCGCGCCGAGTGTCAGGGTCAAACCCTCTACCGCGTCGCTGATTGTGTTTGAACTCCTCTCTATGTCTATTCCGTTTATGGAAAACAGGGCGCTTTGACCCGTCTCAAAAAGCACCCCAGGGTCCGAAACGTCAAGGCCCAGCGCAGACAAAGTGCTTCCATCACTATCTACAAGTGACAATGTGCGTACCCCCGTATCGTCATCGGAAAGCACCAATCGCCCATCGACGACAGTGGCTCCTATTCCAAGGTCGCCGTTCAAATCATTTATTTTTTCAGTTAGGGTCGAAAGGGTATCCGTAGCTTCCACAGAAATTTCAGCCGAATCCCCGTCCCCGTTTGTTATTGTAAAGCTGCCGCTTATCCCAAGCTCGGTATCGTTGGTGTCACCATCAACAAGAATCTTTGTCCCTATTATTCGGCTTGAGCTTGCAAGGCTCTCGACCTCTATCTCATAGGTCCCGTTCAAAGCAACAGATGTTGCTGAGGCGGAGACTGTATCCGAATCGCTGCTCGAAACAGTTTTGCCTTCAAATACCGAGTCTATCTGTAAATCCCGCACCTTGGTCATAAGGCTGTCGAGACGGGTGTTTATGTCCCTCCACGCGTTCTGCTCATTTTCATAGCTTTCCTTCTGGTCTGCCATCTGAACCAAGGGCGCCTTCTCAACCGCCATGAGTGAGTCTATTGTCGTCTGGTCTATGCCCGAGTATGATCCCAAAAAATTTATGCTGCTGCTCATATCCTCACCCCTATGCCTTTTCGTCCACGATTATTCCCACCAGTTCCCAGATTCCAGCCACCATGTCGAGTATCTTCTCTGAGGGTATTTCTCGCACAATCTCATCCGTCTCGTTGTCCACGAGCTTGCACATCATTGTATTGGTCTTCTCGTGAAGCCTGAACTCATAATGTTTGTCGCTCCCAAAGATGACCCTCTGGGCAAGCTTCAGTATCTCTATGAATTCCTCCCGGCTTAGATTATCTTTTCCGGCGTCCTTGGGGACCTCGATTTTGCCAACCTTGACGGCAGACTTTTCCTTTGGCTTTTGTCCGGTAGACTCTTTTACTGGCGGCCGCTTGACAAGATCCATCGCAACGCCTTTTAGTTCCTGTATGCCAATCATCAAAAGCACCTCCATGGTCAGTTTTACTTAATGAATACCATTCATAATAATCCGTTATTTTCCGTTTTAGCGGCTTTAAACGGAAGGGGCTTCCTATTTCACTGTGCATATATATAGGAAGGAAGACGTTTCTATTATTATGAATGCCGTTCATAAACCATCGAAATAATAATAAATAAAAAGCCGGCCGACAAAGCGGCCGGCTTTTTAATGTTT
>CAZTZB010000053.1:0-12227 GCA_964617505.1 uncultured Peptostreptococcaceae bacterium
ATTGTTAGGCCCATCTTGGGCAATCTAATCAGTTCTGCCATTTTGCTTTCCCCCTTTTACGCCTCTTCAGGCGTAAAGAAATAGAATCCACTATCTTTGTCATATTTCCTAGCCAAATTTATATCTGAAATTTCGTTTAAAACCAAATCTATGGTTGCCAAAACGATATTTCCATCATCTACAACATGGCCTCCATAAACTTTCATATCCTTGTCACTCATAACTGCATGAAGATGCACTAAGTACTCTCCATTTTCGCCTTTTGCAACTATGCCTTGTGCATTAAGAAACTCTATCGGGCCATCTAGCTCTACGGGGTCGCTGTATACCATTTTAAAATATGTCGAATCATCCGGAATGGCATAAACAAACCTGGCTTTTTTCAAGCTGCCAATGCAGGTTGGAATATATGCGGCTTCTAATTCATTCTCCTTGCAAATGGATATGATTTCTTCTACAAGATTACTGTCCGGCATTATGCGGGCAGCAACTGTTTTCCCATTTCTTCCAATAGCTGATTTATGCATAGAATCCTCCAATTCAAGAAATTTTGACTTAGATATTCATTATTCTGGTCATCTCTATATAAATTGACCCAATACCCTTTTTTTATCTTTATTTAAACATTCCTTTAACGCCATCAACTATGTCTTCAACTTTAGGTCTGTAAGCGTCTTCTAAGGTTGGGCTAAATGGTACCGGAGTAAATTTAGCTCCTACTCTTACGATTGGAGCGTCAAGATAATCAAGAGCCTCTTCTGCTACTACTGCTGCAATTTCTGATCCAAGTCCACCAATTTTTACGGCTTCATGGGCAATCAAAAGTCTGTGAGTTTTCTTGACTGATTCTATTACTGTATTTTTATCAAATGGTGAAAGTGTTCTAAGATCAATTATTTCCACGCTGTAGCCTTCGGCTTCTAGTTTCTCGGCCGCTTTGTATACTAGGCTCATCATGATTGAATATGAAACGATTGTAACGTCTTTTCCTTCTTGTGCTACGTGTGCTTTTCCAAGTGGAATTACGAAATTCTCATCCTCTGGAACTTCACCCTTCTTGCTGAAAAGGTCTTTGTTCTCAAAGTATATTACGGGATCATCGCTTTGGAGCGCTGCTTTTAAGAGCCCTTTGGCATCTGCCGGATTCGAAGGTGCTACTACTATGATTCCTGGAATGTTATTGAACCATGACTCTACGCTTTGTGAATGCTGCGCTGCTGCACATCTGATTAGTCCGTCCGGAGCTCTTATTACCATTGGCACTGTTGTCTGTCCACCGAACATGTATCTGATCTTGGCCATTTGGTTGAACACTTCGTCCATTGTTACTCCAATAAAGTCTGCAAAGTGCATGTCTGCTACTGGTCTCATTCCTGCAAGCGCTGCTCCTATTGCTGCTCCTACTATTGCTGTCTCGGTTATTGGGGTATCACGAACTCTTTCGTTTCCAAACTCAGCGGGAAGACCTGCGAATTGTCCAAATATTCCACCTTGACGAGCTATATCTTCACCCATTACGAAAATGGTATCATCTTTTCTCATTTCTTCAGCCATTGCTTCTCTTGTTGCTTCTGAAAATGTTATCTTTCTCATTTTACAATACCTCCATCCACATAAAGATCTTCATAGAGCTCTGATGCGTCCGGATACGGACTTTCGTGAGCGAATTTTACAGCTGCTTCTATTTCTACTTCAACAGCTTCCCTTATTGCTTGGAGTTCTTTTTCTGTCATTAGTCCTTCAGATAAAACCTTCTCAGTGAATCTCGTGATTGGGTCGTTCTCTGTGAAACGCTTCTGAACTTCTTCTTTGGTTCTGTAGTTCTCGGGATCTCCAACAAAGTGACCCTTGATTCTGTATGTCTTGCATTCAACGATGGATGGTCCTTCGCCTTTTCTTGCTCTTTCGATTGCTTCTTTAGCTGTTTCGTATACTGCAAATACATCATTTCCGTCGCAGATTACTCCCGGTACTCCGTATCCTACTGCTCGGTCAGATATGTCTTTTACGCTTGTTGTTGTAAGGTATGGTGTTGTTGAGGCCCATTCGTTGTTTTCACAAACAAATACTACGGGGAGTTTCCACACTGCTGCCATGTTCATGGCTTCGTGGAATGTTCCTCTATTTGATGCTCCGTCTCCGAAGAATACTATTGATACTGTGTCTGTTCCTTTGATTTTTTCTGCCAGTGCTGCTCCTGTTGCTAAAGTATATCCTCCGCCTACTATTCCGTTGGCTCCAAGCATTCCAACGCTAAAGTCGGCTATATGCATCGATCCGCCTTTGCCTTTGCAATAGCCGGTCTTCTTCCCGAAGATTTCTGCCATCATTCTGTCAACCTGGGCACCCTTTGCTATGCAATGTCCGTGGCCTCTGTGCGTGCTTTGAATGTAGTCCGCGTGAGTCAGGTTAGCCATTACTCCTGTTGCAATAGCTTCTTCACCTATGTAAAGATGAACGAAGCCTGGAACTTCCGCTTTCATTGTGAATTCTTCTATTCGCTTTTCAAAATTCCTAATCTTGTACATTGTTGTGTAGAAACTTGTAAGCATATCTTTTTTGACCATTTTGACACTCCCCTCTTTTATTGCAAATCGGTAATATTATTGAATAAATCTCACAGAAAATTTTTATCGCAAACACTCACCCGATGTGCTATAATATGTTATATGGTCTTACCATTTATCATAGTGATATTGTAACAATTGATTTGGGCCATGTCAATATCATTTACAGAATTAATTGAATTTTTTCACTATCATTTAAAAGTACTCGTTTTTATCCTCTTCAACGAAAATTGCTAGTACATTACAATCTAATCATTACTCATTAACCATTTAGTGTTATTATATAAACAGGTGAGAATTATAAGGGGATGATACATTGAATAAGGAAGAAAATATGTTTGCTCCAATCAAAACCACAAGAGTATCCGAAGCTATTTACAATCAAATATCTCAAAACATTATCGATGGCGAATTAAAGAAAGGTGACAAACTCCCTCCAGAACGCACACTGATGGAATTATACAAGCGAAGTCGCCCTACAATACGCGAAGCTCTTAGAATGCTAGAACAGGATGGATTGATTGAAACCATTCCTGGAAACAAGGGTTCCTTTATAAAAGGATATACCACCGGTTCCCTTCAAGACCATTTCAAAAAACTCATAGAATCTAAAAGCATTGATATAACTGAATTATTTCAGTATCGAAGTCTTAACGATTCCGGATATATTGTTTGGGCTGCTGAAAATAGAACCGAGGAAGATCTTAAAGTTTTAAGAGAGATATTAGAAGGCATGAAGAATGCCGAAGATGACATAATGCTCTTTTATAAATATGATAGAAAATTCCATCGCATTCTAGCAAAAGCAAGCAAAAATCAGATTGCCGTCATTGTAAATTCAATATTGGAACATGTAAGTTACAATAAATTAGAGGAAGAAGCCTCAAATCAATCTGATGAACACAATAGAAAAATTTGTAAGTTCGCATATGGTTCACATCTTGCAATATATAATGCAGTAAAAGACAGGAACGGAGAATTGGCTAAAGAAAAAGCGCTTGTAACATTGCATCATTTTAAAGATATTCTTGGATACGAATAAAACAATAATCGAATTCCAACAACTGAATATAAAAAAACAAGCCTCCTCTACAGAAACATTTGATATTTCTGTAGAGGAGGCTTGTTTTGCAACAGGCTTAAACATCTTCAATTGTAAGATTGCAAAAGCTAAATTCTTTGCTGATTGATATAGCTGTTCGGCGTATTTTGAAAAACCCAATACGATATGCATTCTTCATCTTTCGGATTGTAATATTTATGAGGAACATGCGCTGCTATATAAACTGTATCACCTTCGCAAAGACAATTTTCTTCTCCATCAATAATAATTGCCATCTCACCTTTTACAACAATTCCAATTTCATCAAAAGAATGTTGCCACATTTCATTCTCCACATAACTGGCATTATTAGAAATTGTTATACAGACTCCTCCCAAAACCCTTTCTCCCTGAGTGAGTGTTTCATAGCAAACCTTCATATCATTATCAAAGATTTTTTTTCGTTCATCAAGCCTTACAATTGCATTGTCTTTCTGCGTCGACTCAAGCAACCTGACCATATTAATTTCAAGAGCAAGACAAATCTGCTGCAATTGGTCAAGTGTTGGACTTGTTGAATGTCTTTCAAGATTGCTCAAAAACCCTATAGACAATCCTGTGTATTCAGCCAACTGTTTAAGTGTAAGATTCTTTTCTTTTCTTATATCTCTAAGTCTGCTTCCTACAAACATACCGTAATCCCCCTTCTTTTGATGCCACTACTCAATCCATTATATCCCATAAATACTTTTTCGCGATAATAAAATATTAATACATATATATTCTATAATAAAAACTTAACTAATTCATCTCAATTTTTTCAAATTGAGATTTTTGCTCATTACAAGCTCTATTACAGACGCCATCCATACCGCAAATCCTCCTGAAATCCGATAAGCAAACGGGATTTCGACAGATGTAAACATAAAGGTTATATATCCCATAGAGAAAACCCAGAATACGTAGATCAATCCTCTAATCGGTCTATTTATAAGAACATGTCCTGACCCTGGAACAATTGAAGCAGACAAAATAATAAACCATTTGGGTAATTTGATTTTAAACATTGCTCCACCCCTTCAATAACCATTCGGTCTTGGCAAATACGATGATCCTTTCGCTGTAAATTCATTCAGATCCATCTGCTTTGACCTGTGCTTGACAAACCAAATTGACGCTATCATGTAAAAAACCGTCCCCGATAAAATATTTATCCAATAACCGAAATACATGCCTACAAGAGTCAGGGCAGCCAATGATGCCAATATAACAGACGGTATCGGGTGCATAGGCGATGTGTATCCCCTGTCCACCTTTCCCAATGGATACATGTTTCTAAACTTGATCATCATGTATGCTGTAAAAAGATATACCAGAAGTGCTGAAAATATTGAGAATGTAACCACTTGGTCAAGAAGCCCCGTGAATCCGAATGCTATTGCTATCGGTAGAAGAAAGATTATCGCTCTGTAGGGCGTTCCGTACTTGGGGTGCTTTGCGGCGAAGAACTTGGGTATCAGCGTATCCTCCGACATTGCACACCATGCTCTACTGGCGTCGGTTATGCAACCGTTTGCACTCGCAAGACAGGATAGCATTGTGCCTATAAAAAGCAGGTGCGCAATGAGCGGGATTCTTGTCATTTTCGCTGCGTCAAAGAGAGGATATATGGACCCAGCGAGAATATCGGCCTTCATAAGACCTGAACATACGAACCATGTTATTGTGGCACCTATCATTAGTGTTATGAGTCCCGCTATGGCTCCTACTGGGATTGCCCTGTTCTTGGATTTGCATTCGCTCGATGCGAGAACCGTCCCCTCGATTCCGAGATAAAACCAGCATCCGAACTGGAATGATCCCAGTATGCCCATCCATCCGTAGGGGAGGCCATTTACGTTTTCTCCGAGTCTGATGAGACTTTTCCCCGGGCTGTAGAATTTTGTGCTTGCGAGCAATATCAATATTGTCGCAAATGCTATTCCTGTAAGTATTATGTTGACATTCATGCTTCCGTGCGATCCCTTGTAATTAAGGTAGGTCAGTGCAAGAAGACTGAGAAGTATGAATGGAAGCACCTGTATCTCCGGGCTTATACTCTTTAGAAGTTCCCCTACCACGAGTGCATCTGCAGCTTCAAGCATTACATATTCGAATACAAGCATGAGACCTATGTTGAATGCTGCCAGCGGACCCATGAAATATTTGGCCATTGCGTATTGGCCGCCGGCCTCGGGTATGAATGTCCCCATTTCTGTGTTTACCATTATAAGGCACACGTAAAGTATGCCAATTATCCAGCAGGCAAGAAGAGATCCTATTGATCCCCCTTTCATTATGCCCAGGTTCCATCCCATGAATTGTCCTACAAGCACCACTCCAACTCCAAGAGCCCATATGTGAATCGGTCCCAACGTATTCGAGTGTGAAATTTCGCTGTTATTCTCTTTATTCATACCATTCCCCGTCCTGTCCTTCTTTATTTTTCATTTCAACTCTTGCAACATCGAATGTAAGCAATCCTAATATCGCCGCGCAGGCAATCCACGCCGCAATGTTAATGATGTTCCATATGTTCAATTCTCAACGACTCCTTTCAACACCTGAATTTCTTTTGTTTCCATCTTCACTGTAGACTTTCTCAACCATCGCCTTTAGACCTTTCTCCGACTCTGCTGCGACATACCAGATGTAAATAATTACTACAGCTAATGTCAGTATGAAAGTCGCCGGTTTAATCACATATTCCATCTTCAGTGGACTATCCCCCTTGATTAGCATTGCGCTAAGAAGAGTCGCAAAGCAAAGAATCATGACAAAGAGTATGTCGAATGCCTCATTCATCCAGTTGCTTTTCTTGCTCATACTGCTTCACCTTCCGATTTTTCCATATTGATTTGAATCTTTTCAATCTCAATATCGCCTGAATAGAGTACTTCGCTGTTTTTTTTCAGGTGCAAAATTACAGTAGTCATTCCAATCAATGCAAATGCCAGAACAAGCATTCCGGCTACAATTACTGCTAAGCGCACGGCTCCGACGCCCTCAACATTTCCCAAGCTGAACAAAACATAAGTTATTATAAAAACCAATATAGCTGCCAGCCCTCCCAATATTGCACAATCAAAGCAGTACATTCTTTTGATGTTGTTTTCCATGATATCTCCCTATGATATTTTATAAGTTCAATGTTCCTATTTCTAAATCCAGTTCCTATTGGGGGCCGATTTTAGAAAATCTTTCTTTTATTCTTATCCCTGTTTCCGTAGTGCAAAGTCCGCCGCCACCTGTACATTTCAAGGATGCGGGTAAGGCCGCCCCAACATTTGCCATAGCCTGTATGACTTCATCGAGTGGAATATATGGATCAAATCCTCCTACGACCATGTTGGCTGAAACTATACTATTCGCCGCGGAAACCGCGTTTCTGTTTATGCAAGGTATATCCACCAGCCCCGCTATAGGGTCGCAAACGAGCCCAAGCAGATTTTGAAGTGCCAATGCCGCCGCCTTAAACGACTGATCCATTGTTCCCCCAATCATATGAACGACTCCTGCAGCAGCCATGCTGCTTGCAGATCCGTTTTCTGCCTGACATGCCGCCACTTCAGCAGCGAACGTAGCCTGATGCTGAATGAAAATCCCAACCGTAGCCGCTGCAAACATTGCCTTGCATATATCATGCTTCGTCATGCCCATCTCGATGCCTGTTCCAATTATACTTCCAGGAATTACGCCAGCCGATCCTGCTGTAGGAGCTGCAACAATAGCTCCTATAGCGCTGTTAAACTCCATTACGCCTACCGCCCAAACGATTGATGTGTTTATAAGCCCGGCATCCATAAGGCTTCCCTTTTCTTTTGCTTTTACAATCTTGTGAGCTGACGGACTTAGATATCCCTGCATCTTTATCTCGCCGCTCATTCCACATTCTGCAGAATACTTCATCGCCTCATAAACTTCTTCCATAATTCCAAAAAGCTTTTGTTCAGACAAACCGCTTCTTGCCATTTCGTACCGTAGTCCTAATTCCCAGAACTCGAGCATATTCTCTTTACCATATTCATAAGCTTCCGCAGCATTGAAAAAAGGTATGTCCACCTTTATTTTAGACGGCGAAACCAATATGGGCTCAACGTAAGAAACTTCTGTTACTTCATCAATTTTTCTAATATCACCGATTACATCAGCATTTATCGCCTTGTCTATCTTTATATGGATAAGGCACTTATCATCTTTTTCAGATGTACTGACAATATGGTCATCAAAGGTTTTTTTAACAATTGTTCTTACATCTTCAACAACGCTTCCATAGTTATTCGAAAACACAAACAGTTCGTGGAAATCTCCTATGGAAGAAACCTCGAATCCGTCTATACAAACAATTTCAAACATACCGCCTCCAGTAGAATGACTGTCTACAACGTGGCGTATTCCCGATGCCGACTTTGCGTCTATTCTTGCTGTATTCGGATGGGTAGCATCTAGATCCTCGAAATCCAACTCATATTCGAATTCCATCTTTGCGTATTTGTAAGCGTCTCTTATTCTAGCATCGCTTGTTTCATATCCAAGAAGACCGCTCAAGAAGCCTCTATCTGAACCTTGCCCCCTGTAAGTCAATGGATACGAACCGTTTTCATCAAAAATAATTTTTGCCTGCTTCACGGCACCGCCTAGCAATAATCTAGTGAATTTCCCAATTCTTGTTGGACCAGCCGTATGCGAACTGGAAGGGCCAACCATTATCGGTCCCAAAACTTCATTGAATATGCTGCAATATTTTTTTCCCCTGATTGTTTCAATTGATTGCATCTTCCGCTCCTCGCCTTTGACTATTCGCTTAAGATTTCGACAGTGCCATTTGTTCCATCAATGCATATCCTGTCCCCTGTCTTGATTGCAACGAAAGGATCCACTTCAAGATCGGTAACAGTCGGCACTCCCGTAACTACAGCAGCAACGCCTGTCCGGGAATCCATTTTAGGGAAAACAAATCCTGCCGGTCCAATCCCTCTTACTCTAGCCGAATGAAAATGACACGACCATCCGTTGGAACCCTTACCTCCAGAAAGAACGAGAATGTTTCCTGAAATGCTCATCCCCTCGAAAGGGTGTCCCTTTTCAACAATCATTCCTGTATTTTCGTCAACTCCTGCCCATCCTTGAATGGTTTCCCTGCTGACCATTGCAATGCCCTCTACAACTCCGGGAATTGCTCCTCGTCCTTTATACACTTTATTAGCCATCTATATCAGCCTCCATTCACCATCGATTGCAGCCTGCATGCAAACTTCCATCTCACCATAATGTACGGGAGCATCTGTGCTCGGCTTAATGTAATGCGCCTGCTTACCACTATCGAAGGCCAATCTATCAGCCTTATCAGGTTTCTTCTCACTAGTAAGGGGACAACTACTTGTAAGCACAATAGCTCCTGATTCCTCAATTATTTGTGTGTAACCATTAATGTCAGCCAAAGCCTTGATTGAAGACGCCGTCCAGACATGGAATACCACATCGTCGGCAACCTTCTTGCCATTCATGAAACTCGCAACTTGTTGCATTTCACCTATACTGAGATGCGGGCAACCTATGCTAATATAATCAATCTTTCCTTCAGACTGGTCGTTTAGAAGCTTTCTTGAACAATCAATATCCGCTTTTGTGATTGCCTTAGTCACAAGAGGCTCTTTGCCTCCGAAAGCTTCCTCCAATGTTCTAGCTTCAGGAGTGTGTCCAACTATATGACACATCTCAGGACCGCTAGTAGTAGCCATCGATGCATAGAAGTACTTGAGATACATTATGTCTATACTTTTGAGATCGCCTTGAACTACAGGAATCGAATGGGTGGGGA
Source organism: uncultured Peptostreptococcaceae bacterium (assembly GCA_964617505.1). Classification (GTDB taxonomy): domain Bacteria; phylum Bacillota; class Clostridia; order Peptostreptococcales; family BM714; genus BM714. The sequence continues at coordinate 9,470 of CAZTZB010000053.1, forward strand.
GAAATCTGCCGATAGTATATCCCAGCAAGTCCCAATCGGTTTTCGTTTTTATTTCACAATCCACATTAAAAAGATGTGTGCCTTTCCTGTTTTCCATTATGTGATTTCCCCATTTGGGAATCCTTGAACATATTGCAGACCAATATCCTACCTCTAGTCCGTCCGCATTACCACAGGCTCCAAACAGCGAGTTCATCATCAATACTGCATGTGACTCACTCGTTACATAATGCTCTCCCATAAGTGGTATGAAACCTGTCAAATAGGGAACGCATGTTCCAACTTTGTTGATTCCGAATTTGCTATAGTAATCAAGATATTCTTTGTTTTTCATTCCTTCAGCCTCGGTGCATCCCATAGACTTGTACTTGATCGGGTCCATCGGACCACAATCGGTTTGGCAGAAACACCCCACTTTCTCCATTGAAAGCTTTTCCTTCGAACAAAACTGCATTTCAGAAATGACTTCTTCTATGTCTTCGGATTCGACCGCATGAAGGTAGGAATGCGCTCCTGCAAACACGTGGGCCTTTGTCACTTCGCAAAGCTCTTCAGCGCCGAGAACGTTTGCATATTGCACTATATTCTCCATGGCTTTTTTCTTCAATTTGCCATATTTTCCATCAAGCATTTCCTGCTCGTAACCAGTCAATCTTACCATTTATTTTTTTCTCCTCTCTACATAAAACCGTAGTATGGCTTCTGTGCAACTGAACTGTGAACAAATTTAATCATTGTAATAAAGTCAAATACCGGCAGATTAAGTTCCGCCTGTATCGCCGCCGCATATGGAGGCATGTCGCTACATTCCAAAAGAATTGCTCCGATATCCGGGTTTTCATAAACCATTTCCTTCGCTAAATCAATAAGTTCCTGACGTAAAATTTCATTATCAAAATGTCCTCTTCTCTCCATGAGCGCTGAAAATTCCGGCAAATGTCCCGCTGATTTAGAAACGATCATGCTTGTATCATGAACTCCGCAAGCCTCAAACAATTCGTCAGTCAAATTATGTCCGTCGGCACATAGTATGCCAATCTTTTGACTCTTTTTAAGTCCTGTTCTTATCCAAGGAACCTGTACAAGACTCGAAAGGTATACCGGTATATCCATTGCTTCAGCTACCCTCTCTTGGAAATGTCCAAAGTAGCCACATGCACCGCAAATAGCCCTGCATCCTTCAAGCTCTAATTGTTTTGCAGATTCAATCAATGTCGGTAATAATGTAACGTCACCACTGTGCATTCTGTCTTGGTTGGCTCCGGGAACCCACATATGCCTAACTGGAAAATCATATGTATAAGCATTTACTACATTTCCAGGTAGAAGCGGATAATGTACATCGAGAAGCATTATTCCTACTGTATAGCCTGAAACCCATTGGTTTTTTGTTATATGGATTCTCTTATTGTCATCACCCTTGTTGCCAATATATCCGTAATTTCTGATTATCTTGTTTTCGCTCATTCAAATGCCTCCTTATGCGCTTTTATTATTTCATCTATATTTCATATAATTGAAGAGCAGTAGGCAAAAACCAATCTCCACGTTACTGCTCTATACTATACCTATCTATGAATTCTATTCTTCGATTTCCGGGCCCCACGTGTCAGCCATTACATATCCTTTTGGGTATGGATCGGTCGGATCGACTCCTATTTGTTCTATCGAGTATATCCATGCGCGACCCTTGAGCCTCGGTATAACCGCTATTCTACCGTCACCCATCTTAGTAATTCCTACTATTTCATCCTTGAATCTTCCTCCAATGGTCGATTCAGTATAGATGACTTCGCCTTTTTTGAGTTCACCCTTGGCATGCATAATTGCCAGTCTTGCAGATGAGCCCGTACCGCAAGGAGAACGATCCACACGACCAGGGTATATGATTGTAGCGTTTTGATAGACGTCATCTTCCTCTTCATGCTTATCTGTAAACATTACGTACTCGATATGGTCGAAAGACTTCTCATCAGGATGTTGCACCTCAATTTGCTCAATTGCGGCTTCCTTTATGATTTTTCCAAGTCTGACCATTTCCCTTGAGTGCTTGGGGCTTATTTTTATGCCAAGTTGATTGATATCGCAAAGGACAAAGTAGCATCCGCCAAAACCGACATCCACCGTAAGCTCTCCTAAGCCCTCTACATTTATTTTTTTGTCGAGGTGTTCTGCAAAACTCGGGCACATATCCGCCTGAACATACTCTACTTTTCCGTCCTTGCAATCCGCGATGACGGAAATGAGTCCTGCCGCTGTGTCAAGCGTCAAGCTTGTCTGCGGCTCTTTCATCGGAAGTATTCCTGTTTCAAGAAGCGCAGTTGTAACACACATTGTATTTGACCCTGAAAGGGCATGCGCTTGATCCGGCTGCAATACAATGAATCCGGCATCAGCTTCTTTGTTTATAGGCGGCAAAAGAAGATTCACAGACATCTGCGCACATCCGCGAGGCTCGTATAATGTAAACCTACGGACCCAGTCGTCCTTTGTGTTTATATGTACCATTTTTTCAACCATCGTTTCTCCAGGCACATCAAGGATTCCACCGGTTATAACGCGACCAATCTCTCCTTCACAGTGAACTCCATAAAGTGTAAGCATTCTTTCCCATCTCATATTAAACCCTCCTAAAAATAATTGTTTTTTTCTGTCGTTAAGATGGCAGAATATTTCAAGCGATAACAAATTAATCTATTCCCTTACATAAGTCCAAAATACTTCGGAAGGAACAGCGAAAGCTGAGGAATGTATGTCG
>CAZTZB010000054.1:0-12142 GCA_964617505.1 uncultured Peptostreptococcaceae bacterium
CTCTCTTACTGTTCAGTTTTCAAAGACCGCTATTTCACTTGCTTTGCGCCATGTCGAGTGCGTATTGACCACCTTTAACGCGCTTTATTATATTACCATGATTGATATATGGTGTCAACCGATTTAATCCATTTTATTTAATAAATATTTCAAATTTGCAATTTGTTCTTTTTGACCTTATCAGGGATTACAACTCCTACGGAAATTATGATTTTTATAGCTTCGTCAACTGTCATATCCAAGTTTTGAATTTCGTCTCTATTGTAAAAAAGTAAAAAACCACTCGTCGGGTTAGGTGTTGTGGGAATAAATACCGGCAGCATCGTTCCATCCTTTGAAATAGACCTTTCATTAGTGATAAATCCGATTGCATGAACACCGGGTCTTGGATAATCTACCATCACGGGTTTCTTAAAAGTGATTTTATCCTTTAAAAGCAATGAATTGCTTATTTCTCTAACCGTTCCGTATATGGTCTGTGCTATAGGAATCTTATTGAAAATACGATCTGTTATATTAATCAATTTCTGTCCAAGATAAGCCTTGGCGATTAACCCCATCACAAAAACAAGCGCAATAGTTATTAAGAAACCTATTCCAACCACGCGGTATCCAAGAACCTGGGTTACTGCGTCAGCAAAAATACCGTCAATTATAATGAACAATTTGTACAAAATATACAGGGTTATTGTTATTGGTAAAACAGCCCCTAAACCTGCAAGCATTACGCCTAAGAATTTTTTCATTTCTTTCCTCTATTCCAAATCAAATTTTATGAGCTTTTAGCATTGTTTCTGTAGATTTTTTTTTCAACCTGCGCCTTGTAAACGGTTTCCATTATCGAATGTCTATTGTACTCAGAAACCCCTGTTCTAATTCGAACTTTCACAACCTTTTCATCAATATAAATTTCTTCATTTTCAAACAACCGTCTAAGCTTTTCAGCTACCTTTTCAGCCTGGCAAGTTTCAATCTCGGGCATTAGCAATACGAAAGAACCCTCTCCCCACTTTGCAAGCATATCAATATTTCTTATGTTTCTTTTTATAATGGCAATTATAAAATGCAGAAGCTCGTCTTTCCTATAAACTGTACCTCGATGACTACAATCGATAAAAAGAATAGAAAAAATCCTCCCATAACGATTGAATCTAACTTCCTCTTTCTTGGCTTCATCCAAAAAACCTTTTTTGTTCATAAGACCTGTCTTAGAGTCATATTTACTTTCATATTCCTGGAATCTACTTAAAGCATTCTTATTATGCTTCATTTCAGCCATTGTCTTCAATTTGTTTATAACGGGTCTCAAGCTGTCATGACCTAGCAAAACTCGATATTCACCGTTCTCCATAATAACTATTTTGGTAAATGATTTAGGGGATATCTTGCCTGTCTCGTCATTTTTCTCCAACAATGAAACAGCAAATTCATAAGCATTGTAATTCAGTCTGCCCGGTCGACTTTCAAAGCTTTTATGCACTTTGAACTCTTTGATTCTAATATCGCTTATTTTCGATATTTCAGCTGCCGCTTTCTTCCATTCAACAAATTCCTTTTTTCGTATAAAGCCCTTTTCATATTCTAATATATATTTATAGGCCGCATTGAAATCGTCTCTTTCAATACAACCGTAATACAGCTTCAAGCAGTTTTCAGCTTTCAAATCCTCTTCAGAGGACTGTCTGTTTTTTTTGAAATAGATTTCATCTTTCGATTTTTTTACAACTTTTTCATTTTCGACCCAATCTTCATGAAATATTTCCCGGCGCCTGTCGTCCATAAGAACCTCATAGGCTAAATCGATTCTTTTAATTTCTTCTTCAGAAAGAGGTTCTTTGCAGATATTCGGATTATTGGACGCAATAAGTTCCCCATAAGCGGCTTTTATTACTTTCTTTCCCGCTTTGGGATGAACTTGCAGTGTCTCGTAAAAATCAATCCAGTCCTTCATATCGCTTTCCTCCGTAAAATGATTCTATATAATCAAATCATTTTGCAAATAATATCTTCCCGTTTGAAATTACCATAATAACCGAAAAATCCTTTTGGTCAAGTATCACTATATCCGCGTCCCATCCTTCCTTAAGCTCTCCCTTTCCCTTCAGTTTTAGAGTGCTTGCCGGGTTGGAAGTCACTACTCTAATTGCCTTTTCAAGGGGTATGTTCTCCTCCTTTACGGCCTTGACTACCGCTTCAAGAAGGGATGCGCTCTTACCTACAGACATGGATTTAAATTCTCCATTTTCATCAAACAAAGGAAGACTTCCTCCTCCATCCGATGTAAAGGTTATGTTTTCTATAGGTACACCTGCATCAAGCATTCTTGCAAGTCCTTCTGCGCATGGTACCTCCCCCATCTCAATCAGATGCCTGCTTGTGCTTGTTGTCATATCTACAAGCCCTCCATCTAGGGCATAAGCAATCGCTTCCTTAAAGACACTCTCGCTTCTATTGCTATGGGTCGGATAGAATTGACTTTTGGGCAAGTCTGTAGATTCCAATACATCCTTAATCAATTTCAGCCCTGTTTTTCCATCACCAATATGCAGATTCACTAGCCCAGCTTTACCTGAAATCATACCTGCCACATGTGCTTCGGAAGCAATCCTCGCCAATTCTTGTATAGTCGGTTGAGATGATCTATGATCCGAAATAGCAATCTCCCCTACACCAATGATTTCATCAATAAACAATATATCCTTTTCTACTCTCCCTGTAAGCGTTTTTACAGGCACCTGGTAGGAGCCTGTATACGCATAGGCATTAAACCCCGATTCCTTGAGTTCTTTTGTTTTTGCGATCAGGTTCTCCATTGTTCTTGATATGCCATCGGTTCCTAGACAGCCTACCACTGTTGTAACCCCTCCAACGAGCAAATCATCCGGAGTAATTTCCGGGGTCCTGCTTGAAAATCCGCCTTCTCCCCCGCCTCCAAGTATATGCACATGTCCGTCTATTATGCCGGGGATAGCAATCATTCCCGAAGCATCTATTTTTTCTATGTATCCATTGGATTCAAACTCGCTCAAATCCTTATTTATGGCGACGATTTTCCCACCTGCAATCAGCATATCCATTTTACCCAAAGATTCGGGGGCATATACTGTCGCTTTCCTTATTAGTTTAACAAGCATACGGCAACCTCCATACATGTGGAATTCAGAATAAGCATATAAAAATATTATATCACGAATAGCATCTAAATCGTTAGGTGCAGATTCATTCCTTACAAGACCTCTTTGTTTTATTCGACTTAAAACACCACAATTCCCCCTGATTACGCTAATTAATCCGCCAAAATTCAATCATTCCTTCAAAAAAATACTGTCTTTTTTCTCATAATGGCATATTTTCTACCGGCAAATAGAATTCCGACTCTTATCAAGACCGGTCTCTTCTCTTCATCTTTTCTGAAAATTCAACAAACAATTTAAAAGATCCTCCTAATGGGTATATAATGGATATGAACTCATATTAAAACTATGGAGAAAGGGGATTTACAATGAATTCTTCAAAGCAATTGGAAACCAGCGAAATAAGAGCCCTCGCAATGATCGTGGTAGGCAGAAGCACCGATGAGACAAACGTCGAAGCCATCGCTCAGACCGTTTTGGAGCAATACCTTACGACAATCGGCATATTCGAAAACTACAACCACAATATGGCCAACATGAAATATGAAAGTGGAGGCATCGTCTCCAAAAAATAATCGCGATTCAAGTACAATAGTCAGCAACCGGACAAATGAATAAAAAAAGAGCCTGGGGAATCTATTTAAATTCCGCAAGGCTCTTTTTATATTAAAGGGATTCATTTAAATGTCTATCTTCGATTCTCAAATTGTCCACTGGTCATGAACTATCCCCACAAGATACCAAGTGCCACCATAGTCTTCAAAAACAAGCCTCAGGCTTTTCCAATCCATGCCCTCGTATTGGGGATCAAACCCCGTGAAATGGAATTCCACGAACTCGCCACCGGGATATGAGACATCCACGTTGTTTATCATATTCCCCGTCCCGACGACCACATTGTTTCCTATTATATGCGGGTTTGCAAAATCCACATCATATACAAAATCTCCGTAGTAATCCACGAATGTTTTCATTATTGCTTCGCCGCTGCCGTCATAGCTTCCCCATGAATATACATTAGCGCCGGTCCAAGCCGAAGCAATCTGCCCCGAGTTAAAAACCTGGTCGTTTTGCAAATCCACATATGAATATGGAGAAAATCTAACGCCCTTTGTCGGATGAATATGGGAGGACAAGCCAACAATATCCATATTTTTAAGCAAATCAATCACCGTAAAGGCCTCTGAGAGGAGCGATCCCTGCTGAGTCAAATTTGTCTGGCTCTCCAATGTCTCTAAAGTATTTATCAAAGCCTCGTTTTCAACCTGCGCGATCTCAAGGGCTTCCTGGGCTTGAGAAAGTTCCATTCTTACAGCATCAAGCTCTCCCGTATCGGCGCAGCCAGGCAAAGCAATACCGAAACTCAGCAGAATTGCCAGTAAAAAAACTTTTCTATCCATATTTTAACCCTCCTTCCTTTAATTTATTTGTATATCTCTACCACTACCCCTATAAAATCTCGTTAATCAATTGAAATAAAACGCAATCATTGCAATATCCATGGATTAGGTATGAAAATCGGCGACATCATGTCAAGTAAAAGACTACAAACTTGGATTAAATATTTACATAAATAAAGGAAAAACACTCATAGAAATCCTTCCTCGAAGTGTTTTTCCCTTATCATTGCAATTTATTTATTTAGCTTTTGCTTCTAAATGTTAATTAAAAATTCTTACTCGAAATCAATAAAAACCTGCACGTCCGTTGAATCGGTACCATCGGTGACTCGGATGAAGAATTTCTCTATATAGCCGGTAAGGTCTCTGCCCGGCGTGTTCATTACCCAGTCGTTGGCTTCATCGTAGTATACATACCCGTAATGGGGTGACAGGTCAAGCCGCTCCCCCGGTATATCGAAGCTGGTGTTGGTGTAGTCAAGCCTGTATATTCCATCTATTGAAAGCTCGTCTCCATCCGGGTCAGTGGCTATGTCTTCCGGATGGATGTAGAATGTCGCGCCCTTGGTCCCTGATGTGGTGTATACAACAGGAACCGCCCCTCCGAGGGGCTCTGGAGCCTGATTGACCTTGTATATCGGAATCTGTATTGGCACGTCGATTTCGTCCGTTCCGTCGGAAACCGTCAGTGTGTATGTTGCCATCTTGTCCTCTGTTATGTCATCCGATATGAAGTCCATGCGGTTGTATATCAAGAACGGGAATATGCTGGCCGTTCCGTAGGCTCTCGAGGTCCTTGCAATCTCGGTTATATAAAGAAGGTCCCCGTCGGAATCTGTGGCTATTTGGCTCGCTGTTATCTGAAGCTCCGTCTGCTCGTTGACAGGAAAGGTCATTGTTCCGCTGCCAATTTTCCGGGGAGCCGTGTTGCCCGTTTCCATTACATTGATCTTTATATCCACATCAACGTAGTTGCTTCCGTCCGAAACCGTGACTGTCAAAGTTTCGATTCGGTTAAGGCTTATGTCTTCTGAAAGATATACCAGCCTCTTTCCTGTTCCTCCTGCGTTATTGATAAGCGAAACACCGTAAAGTTCTCCGTCGATACTGGTTATTATCAAATTGTCACCATCGGAATCCTCTGCAATTTCCTCTACATCAACCGTAAGGTAGACCCCTTCATTCACCGTGAATTCGATGTCCTGAGACACCGGTCCGGGGATGCCGTCAGCCAATGGAACTATTGTAAGTTTGAGATGCACGATTGCGATATCGGTTCCATCCGATACGGTGACATCGAGTGTTTCGTCAGACTTCACATCCACATTCCCGGATGTGTAGGAAAGGGTTCCATCGTTTTGTATAACCGCAGTTCCAAGTGATGTAGCAACGGTTCCGGTGTTACCGTTTACCGCTACGATTTCCAAATCGTCACCGTCTGGGTCGTCTGCCAAACTAATCGCATTGATGTTGTCATAATTATTAAGTTCAAGGAAGGCAGGCGCCTCAAACGGGTCCGCCTTGGCAACGGGCGCCTGATTTCCAGAAGCAAGCATGGAAATATTAAGCTGAACTCTTACAATCTCCGTATCTGTTCCGTCTGTAACGGTTACGGTAAAGTTTTCGGTTTCAGCCAATTCTATATCATCAGATTCGTAGCTGATTCTCCCATCAGACATCAGCGTCATGTATCCATGGCTCAAAGACCTTGATGAGCCCACTCCGTTTATCTGAAATACGGTTAGGGAATCTCCGTCCGCATCGTCTGCAAAATCACTTGCTTCATATATAACACTCTGCTGCTCATTGATTTCTAATTCAATCGGGTCGTCCTTGGCGACGGGCGCCTGATTCACAAGCACAACCGTAGCTCCTGTGAGCGCCATATAGTCCTTGAACAGCCTGGATGTGAGCAGTATGCTTTGCTCTACCGTGGTTTTACCCAAAGGATCAATCATATTTCCTCCGACGCCGTTCATTATCCCCAGAGAGTTTGCCATTTTTATATCCGCAAGGGCCCATGATGATATTGTTCCTTCATCGGCAAAGGATATGCCTCCTACATTAACCGCCGCTGTGTAAGCCTCGCCGGTCAAGGCATCCAGTTTTCTCGCGGCCCTCATCATCATTACCGCGACCTGTTCCCTTGTTATATTGGTGTCTGGAGCAAATTCCGTAGTCGAAACTCCTTTTACAATCCCCATCTGATTGGCTTTTATGATATCGGGATCATCGGTGTCACCGAAGGGGTTTGCTATGGTTATGGCAACGGGACTCCCGATGGTCTCCTCTACCATGTTAACGATTAGCCTGCAAAACAATTCTCTGGTGATGTCGTTTTGAAAATTCCCGTCGGCATCTCCTATTACAAGATTATTTGCTCTAGCCTCATTTACCTCGGTCTCCGCCCATGTACTCGGCGAACCTGGCAATTGAATTGCGAACGTATTCAATGACATCAACAAAACGATAGAAAGCACAATAGACAGGCTCTTTGCAAGTCTTCTCTTGATTCTTACTTTTTTCGATTCCATAATGCATCTCCTTTCGCTATTTTGTGGGAATATAATCAAAATCAATTATAGAAAATCTGAATCAAGGTATTGTAATTTGGATCCTGTCCTGTTTCAGGAGTGTTTTCCGTAATACCCACCTCGAAGGCGACTCCGTCAATCTGACCCATGAATATAGTCGTGGGGCCTTTGCTCAAGGTTGAAAAATTGTCCGAATCAATGAAAATGCCTTCATAGTAGTCATATACATCTTCAAATTCGCTCTTTGTCATGTATCCCAGCAGATTCCTGTCCCCCGCTTCCTGAACAACAGCCAATTCGCTTTTCATTTCCTGCATTATCGGCATGGAAGATTTAGGATAGCCAGAAGGCATTTCAAGCCCTTCCGGTACAAAAAATCCCCCTTCATCGACGCCTTCGGACTTGGCCTCCGCACCTTCCGAAGAGTCTTCACCGGCTTCTCCCTGCATGTTTAAAGACGGCATCACAATTATGTTAACTCCTGTTTCGTATCCGAGCTCCTCGATGGACGGATTTATTGTAACCGTATATGTGACTCCATCCATATCGCCCATGTTCATATAGCTTTCTTCCGAAACATTCTTCATCATTACAGCTGCTTCCGCCAAGACATCATCATAAAAAGCGCCTATGTCCTCTATGGAATCATTACTCAAACCGATTACAACAAAGGACCCGTCATCGTTCCTTGATGCGCCTTGTATAAACATGTCCTTGTATATTGGCAATATTTCTAGAGGATACTCCTTTGGAATCGCAACGCTGTTTTCCATGTCCTTGGATACCGCGATCTCCGAAGAATCGGTCTTGACGGTGATTTCATCGCCTCCCGACTCCGCTTTTACGGCTTCGCCTCCGGACTCCTTGGGTCCTCCGCATCCGGATGCAACGAGTGCAATTAACACAATAATCACGACTGGAAATATGTGCCTTTTCATGAAACCCTCCTTTTGATTGTTTTATTACACTAAATCGCTTTAGTGTTTAACTTGCTTTCAATTATGCTTGCTTTCCCGGGTTCTTTGCAGGGATTATTTATGTTCTTTCAGCCACTCGATTGCAGTGTTTGCATAAACCGAGGATCCAACGGCAAGAATGCTCTCGTCAAAGACCACCTTAGGATGGTGTTGAGGATATGCCACTCCGTCCTTGAATACCGAGGCGCTGAGTCCGAGCATAAGGGTGGGAACATGGGCGCTCAAAAATCCGAAGTCCTCCGATCCGCTTAGCTTCATTCCCTTCCCCGTCATTTTTTCCATGTCAACGACATACTCCTGTCCAAGCATTTCAGTCGTGTATCTCATTGCGTCGTCAAAAAGTTCCTTGTCGTTTTCGACGCAGGGACACCCCTTAGATTCGACACTTGCTGTGCACCTGAATGTCGATGCTATTCCTTTGGCTATCTCCTCAAGCCGTTTGTTTATGAGGGTTCTTACATCCTTGTTGTATGTTCGAACCGTTCCTTTCATGTATGCCGTGTCAGGGATTATGTTGGGAGCATTTCCTCCATGCATTTCTCCTATAGTAAGCACCGCAACCTCACCTGCAACAACCTCTCTAGAGTTTATCTCCGCAAGTGCTATATGTATGTGGGCCAATACGTTTAGAGGGTCTATCGCCGTATCAGGAGTTGCTCCGTGTCCGCCTTTACCCTGTACCTTTATCTCGAATATATCCACATTGGCTGTAACCGGACCCTTGTCAAGAAAAACGACCGCGCCGCTTTTTAATGGGAAACCCGATGCAACATGAATCATCATCGCCTTGTCTACGGAGGGACTTTCAAGAACGCCCGATTCCATCATTAGCTTGGAACCCGAAAGGGTTTCCTCTCCCGGCTGAAACATGAGCTTGACCCTTCCTTCTATTTCGTCCTCGTGATCCTTTAAAAGCCTTGCCGCTCCAAGCATCATTGCTGTATGCATGTCATGCCCGCATGCGTGCATATTTTCATTGGTCGATTTAAATTCCAGACCGGTTTCTTCCTTTATAGGCAAGGCGTCCATATCCCCTCTTATAAGGAAGGTTTTGCCCGGTTTCTTTCCACCTGCAATTGCCACTATTCCCGATTTGCATATTTCCTTGGGCTGATATCCGTACTCTGTCAATTTATCCATGACATATTTCGTCGTCAATGGCAAATTCAAATGAAGCTCAGGATTCCTATGAAAATACCTTCTAGCCAAAACCATTTCATCCTCATACGTTTTTGCTTCCTCGAACAAATTCTTCATTATTCCCTCCTCTTTTTTTGTTTTATCTTGCAATACTCAAATCGCATAGTTCTCATTAAATTGCATTTGATTTACTCTGATTGAACCCTATTCACCGAAGTGCCATTTTTTATGAATCTGTTCATTTAAATAGCAGATTCTTTATTTTACATCTACTCTTAAGAATAAATTTTTTAAAATATCCAGTTATTCCAATGTTCCATTCCTTTTTTTAACTTGTCTTTCTTCTAATTTTTTTATGATTCCCGTTCATTATATTTTTTTCAATAATATTTTTTCGTTCTTTTATATCTGCTTACATCTCTTGATTTTCATCTTTTATGAACCTGTTTTTAAATACTATAAAATGATTCATATACAGCATTTTTATTCTTCCCCAGAAACAAGTCTGTCTTTCAAGGCTTTAATCACTGTTTGCAATTCTTTTATAGTTTCATTTTTTTTATTTATGCTCTTTCCGACCACTCTCTCCATATAGTTCCAAAATGCTGCAGTCATATTTTCCTCGGTTATGGCAAAAATGGTTGGTGGATTACTTGTCTTTGTAAGAATTGTACCCACACCTTCTTTTGCATAAATAGCCATTTCACTTTTCTCTTTCTCAACAATATTAACTTCATAGTTGTCTCTTGTTTTAAGCAAATAAACTATGTTTTCCAGATGACGCATGAATTCATCTTGACTATACACAGCTCTTCCCTCTTCAAATATGTTTGGAATTCCAACCTTTACCCCGCCTTCGGCAATAATCTTTATTTCAGGTATACTAATTATTTCAACTACCCGTTTTTTCTCCAAATTGTCCATAAAAATCTTCTTACTGCCTTTGAAATAATCGAAAAACTCTTCCTTCTTGACTCCATTCATCCTGTTCATAATGCTTTCCATAACCGAATCAGGCATAGTGTTTATAGACAATGATTCAGCTTTAAGAATTGCCGCCGCATTTGCCTTTTCGAATTCCATTAATGTCTTCATGTATTCAATCCGGTCTTCATATGTAAAAATTTTCATGAGTGTCTTGCATTTTTCCAAATAATTATTAAACTTCTTCTCCATTGCTCCGACGATATTTGAATCCTTCACAAGAAATACGGTTTCACTACTTTCCATGTTTCCCGTTAAATCTGACGACAAGGCAGCTGTCTCAGGCGCTACAAAAAGAGTGTGCTTGAAAATACAATCTTCTTTATTTGGATAATAGTAGGGATCTATGGCCCCAGTTATATAAAGAGGCATCCATTTATATATGGCTGCAAGCATTTCATCCAAATCACGGCTGAGGGTATGTATTATCTTTATTTTATTACCATTTATCACCATTTGCAGCATTAGATTCGCCCATAGATTTGCGAAAGAACTATCTCCAGTAAGCCATTTCATCTCACTATCGCTGAAAAGCAGAATCGTCTGAGGCTTTTTTTCCTTCAAGACACTCCTAAGAAAATCAAGAACTGCGTTCCTCTTCCCTTCTATTCCTAAAAATATATATACGCCTTCCTTAACGTCAATGGAGCACTCATTCATTTCGGTTCTTTCTAATTTATAAAAATGAGCATTCGAAAGTCCGCCCAAAAATTTCTCGACATTCCTGGATCCATTGCTTTTTTCTTCAATCAGCCATTTATTTATATCCTCAGCCATTTCACCCCTGTTTTCGAATATATAAGAAGGTACTTTCATTACGTCCATCAACGCCTTTTTTTGATGGCTTTCAATGCAATTTTTCGAAAAATATTCGGCCATGATTTTTACATAGTTTTCATTTTTCGCCAAATCACGTTTCCCTCTCCTTAGCCTGCTGATGTAAGAAGCATCAATGGATACGTATAAAGCCAAAGCGCTATTTGTGGTTCCGGTTATATTCATCAAGAAATCAAGTTTTTCATGAAATCTCATTTTTTACCACCTCAATATAATTGTAACAGTACATCTCTAATTAAACAATAACATTGCAATTTACAAAATTCCATTATTCCTACAACACTATCAAATTATATGTAATTTAAATAATTATATGCTTTAAAACGTACTAAAGACAATTGATTAGCTTCTAGAAGCAAAGGAAAATAGCTGACTGAAATCCTTCACAGATGGCGACCAAACCGCCCCTTTGTAAACAGAAGCCATGGACGCCCTTGCAAAATCAGATATGCTAAATGTCAACTAAAATAGAATGAAAACGCTTTCAGACCTTAAACGAGTGGAAATTGCGCAACTGCTTTATAACCTTCTTTCTCGATAAGTCACTAATATATTGAATGAAAAAAACCGCCGGGCAAAACAGTTTAAATCTGTCATTGCACTGCGGTTTTAATTTCTATTCTTTAATGACTTTTATCCAATCACTTTCTTTCTATCAATTGAATTCTAAGTCCGTTCGGATCCAACACGAAAAAATATGTCATATGGGGATTCGGAGAAAATGGCCCGCTTATTATGTCTATACCCTTTTTCCGAAGAAGAGCTTTCAATTCATCCATTGAAGCTGTTTCAAAACCCAATGAAATGCCACTTCCCATATCGGATTTTCCCGCCGATTCATTGTAGATTAGTTCTACCTGGGTTTCTCCCTTGCCAAGAAATACAATTTCCATTCCCTCTGCAGGCGAGAATCTTCTATTTACTTCAAGCCCAATAATTTTCTGATAGAAATCCAATGATTCTTTCATGTCCTTAACCATAATTGTACTCCAGCAAAATTTCATAGTCTTCTCCTTTTATTTATAGAATATCTCCGTCTCAATATATATAGGAACAAGTGCATCTAACATGTCCCATTACAATTAATATTATAATCTACCCTCTATAGAATTATCAACAAAACTATTTCTTTCCCT
>CAZTZB010000055.1:0-9326 GCA_964617505.1 uncultured Peptostreptococcaceae bacterium
AATTGTTTCTTCCATGTTCTGTTGTTCTTCGTCTTACGTTTTTTCTGACAACTGATATCTGATATCTGACAACTGTCTTTTCCATCTTTTCCTAATATATGATATCTGACACCAGACATCTGTCTTTCCCACTTTCTACTTTCTACTTTCTACTGGCTTTTACTGCAGCTGCTATGAATTCTCTAAAGAGGGGCTGGGGCCTTGTAGGTCTTGATTTAAACTCGGGATGAAACTGTCCAGCCACAAACCAGGGATGGTCCGGGAGCTCTATCATTTCTACAAGTCTCTCGTCGGGAGAGAGTCCGCTGATTACGAGTCCGTGTTCAACTAGCGTATCGCGGTAGTGGTTGTTCACTTCATAGCGGTGGCGGTGGCGCTCGTAGACCAACTCGCTTCCATATGCATCAAAGGCCTTTGTGCCGGGGTATACCTTGCAGGGATAGGTGCCAAGTCGCATGGTTCCGCCCTTGTCTTCAACGTTTTTCTGATCGGGCATTAGGTCTATTACGGGATACGCGGTATCGGGATTAAGCTCTGAGCTGTGGGCATTTTCAAGCCCTACTACATTGCGGGCAAACTCCACTACTGCCATTTGAAGCCCGAGGCAGATTCCGAAGAAGGGCACCTTATTCTCTCTTGCATATTTTACGGCAAGTATCTTGCCTTCTATTCCCCTATCTCCGAAGCCTCCGGGAACGAGAATGCCATCAGCTTTTTCTAGCTTCATTTTTACATTGTTTTCGTTTACGTCCTCGGACTGTACCCAGTCAATTTCAACCTCAACGCCATTGTGTATACCGGCGTGCTTTAGGGACTCGGCAACTGAAAGGTAGGCATCGCGAAGCTCGACATATTTGCCTACAAGGGCAATTTTTACCTTGCCCTGAGTGTTTTTCTCTCTTTCGACAACGTCTATCCATTCTGTAAGATCCGGCTCTCCGCATACCATTCCCAGGTGCTCGCAGGCGGCGCTTGCTAGCCCTTCTTTCTCAAGCAGAAGGGGGACTTCGTAGAGGGTATCGGCATCCATACACTGAAACACCTTGTTCTTGTCCACATTACAGAAGAGGGCTATCTTGTCCTTTAGGCTTTCTTTAAGCTCTTTTTCGGTACGGCATACCAGAATGTCCGGCTGTATACCTATTTCCCTAAGCTGTTTTACGCTATGCTGGGTGGGCTTTGTTTTAAGTTCTCCGGCCTTTTGAAGGTAGGGTATGAGTGTTACATGTATGAATAGTACGTTTTCTTTTCCAAGGTCGTATTTTAGCTGGCGTATCGCCTCAAGAAAGGGAAGGCCCTCTATGTCTCCGACCGTGCCACCTATTTCGGTTATAACAACATCGGGGTTGGAGTCGTTTGCCACCCTTAAAACAGATTCTTTTATTTCATTTGTTATGTGGGGTATTACCTGTACGGTTCCGCCAAGATAGTCGCCCCTTCTTTCCTTTGTTATTACAGACCAATATATCTTGCCCGTGGTAACAGAGCTATACTTGCTTAGGTTTATATCTGTGAAACGCTCGTAATGGCCAAGGTCGAGGTCGGTCTCAGCGCCGTCCTCTGTAACGAATACCTCTCCATGCTGATAGGGGCTCATTGTTCCCGGATCCACGTTTATATATGGGTCCAGTTTCTGGTTTGCCACCTTGAGGCCTCTCGATTTTAAAAGTCTTCCGAGGGATGCCGCAGTTATGCCCTTGCCCAGTGATGAAACTACGCCTCCGGTGATGAAGATAAATTTCGTATTCATGCTTTGCTCCTTTCAAAATGCCGGTATATTGGGTATTTCCCCATAAAAAAGGTGAGTCCACCCCTAGGGGTGACCCACCTACATCCGTTTTCTTACTTTGGCAGGGCACCCTTTATATAAAGAGTGCTCTTGAATATTTAATAACTTTAACATTTTACTATGTATTACTTCATTTTTCAAGTATAAATTTATTTTTTAAAAGCCGTACGCTTTTGACCGCGTACGGCTTTAGAAGTTGCTATTTAAGTTTGTCTATTGCTGTCTGAAGCTGCAGGTCTTCTATGCCATTTCTTAGGACCGTAAATATTCTTTGTTCTATCAAATTCTTAGTCGTCCAGTCCAGAACTCCGTAGGAGTACAGCTTCTCTGAAGTTTGGAAGCTTTTCACTGCTTCGAAAGTGGCTTCGTCGACCTTGCCGGTTGGTTCTATATCGTAGCCGAGGAATGCCAAACGCTGTTGCGCTCCGTATACATTAAGTCCCACATCACCAAGGCCCGGCTTGTCATCTTCTATCATTGGAACAAAGTCCAGAACTGCTTCGGTGTCATCAACTTTAAGATTCTCAACCACGAAATCGGGTTCAATTCCCACCTTATCTATGGGCTCTTCGCTTCCTGTAAGGTATTCTGCTATGGTAAGCTTAATTGCTCCGCCATTTGTTATCGAAGTCACCCCTTGAACGGTTCCTTTTCCAAAGCTTTGAGTCCCAATTACTATTCCCGAACCTGTGTCTTTTATAGCCCCTGCAAATATTTCCGAAGCGCTTGCGCTGCCTCCGTTTATGATTACGGCCAATGGAATGTCCAAAGCATCGGTCTCAGCAAAGTAGCTTTTTCTGTTTTCCTTGTCTTTGTAGTCAATGTATAGAATTGGTTTTCCCTTTTCTATAAATCTATCTGCCGCTTTAACTCCCTCGCTTACCAAACCGCCCGGATTATTTCTAAGGTCTATTACCAAACCCGTCATTCCCTGAGCCGTCAATTCGTCCAAAGCCTTACCGAGGTTTAAATCTGTTTCGTCGCCGAATCTTATTATATTAATGTAAGCAATGTTGTCATCGAGCATCTTATACTCCACTTCGTTTATAACTATGCTTTGTCTAGTTATATCAAAATAAAGTATTTCATTTATTCCATTTCTTACTATGCCTATATTAACCTTTGTTCCTGTTTCGCCGCGAATAGCAGCGGCGGCTTTGTCAAGCCCGTATCCGGAAATGTCTACACCGTCGACATATCGAATTATGTCTCCAGATTCAATCCCAGCTTTTTCGGCAGGTGTATCTACAAAAGGCGAAACAACTACGGTATTTTCTCCTCGTTTGGTTATGGAGACACCTATTCCTTCGTATTCCCTTCGCACTTCTTCGTTGAATTTTTCGTAATTTTCCGGTTCAAGATAATTGCTATGTTCGTCCAAAACATCGAAGAGTCCTCCATAGGCGCCTTCCATGAGTTCTTCCTCTGTAACATCGTACTTGTATTCCGACTGGATGAATTTAATCATCAACTCCAAATACTCTATTCTACTCTCCATTGTGTCGAAGCTCTTTGTAGGCTCCGCTGCGCTTGCAATTCCTGTCGACAATAAAGCTGCTATCAGCAGTACTGCAGTAAAAATTTTAAGTGTCATTTTTCTATTTTTCATGGGCTGTTCCTCCGTTTCCATTAGTTTCCTTATTGTATAAGTATAATTCAAGGATAAGAAAAATGCCACCCTCTTCAGGTGACATTTATATTACATTCGTTCGGGTTTATTGACTTCGAGCTGGTCTAACACGCTTGAAAACACCATTGCAAGGGATCTGTAAAGCTTTAGTATCGTCTTAAGTTTTTCCTTTTCTAGCTGCCTGTAAAGTGTATTGTCGTTTATGTCATAGAAGAGCTTGCTAAGTCTTTCGGCATAAGCAATATAGATTGATGGGTCTTTTTCCGTTACGGCTTTTTCTACAACATGCCGATACTCGCTCATTTCCTTGGCTATTTCCTTCTCATTGTCGGAAACTGTAAATTCCTCGTCAAAGTCGGCAAGATAGGAGACCCCCGAACCGTCCTCCTTGAATATATCAAGCAGGGAACGCGTCCTAGTGTATACATACTGCAAATCTCTTGAATTGTTTTCGTTATATTGAAGCTTTGCCTTCATATGATATGGAGTTCTTACAAGCGAATATCTTATCCTCTCAAGGTCGGCCCTTTCCATTACATCGCCGACATCGAGACAATCCATTAAATTGTCTCCATCGTATAAGTCTACTCTTTCTGTAATGATTGCTCTTCCAAAGAGCTCCGGATAGCTTTTTTCGGTTTTCCTAGACATGAATATCACTGCGTCTTCTAATACCCCAAGGTCTTTTGTTATATCTGTTTCCATTAAGCCTTCGCATCTCGGTCCAAAATCCCTATCGAAATTTGTTAGGAAGTAGGATATTGCCAGGTCGCAATTGTCATCCTTGACTAGGATGTATTTTTCCACATCGTATCCTGCTAGGTCATAGAGTCCGGCAAGCGTATACATGTTTAAGAAGGCCCTTAGGTCACAAAGGCAAACCACATCGGAAAGCTTTTCAACCACGGCTACAAATTTCTTTTTTTCATTTCTTTTTTCAAAAACCTCAAAGCGTCCTGTTTCGATTTCGCGAAAAACTCCTCCGAAGTATTTGTTGTTGAGGTGGAAATTGACATGCCCCTCCGGAGATATCTTTATGTCGTCGAAGATGTCAGTCTGCTTCTGCATGTATGTCTTTACTCTGACTGCCAGATCGACGGCGTCCATTTGCATTCCTGATGCAACCTGCATGCATATGTTTGTATTAAAATCTCCATGCTCGGGATTTGCGGAGGTTCTTATTTCTATCCTTTGAAGAAGGCTTCCGCAATCTTCCACATCCTCAAGGGATTGGGCTATCAATCGTTTTGTTTTTTCCTGTATCGTTTTCATGTTGCACACACTCCTCGCTCTGCGTCTAGGGTTGCCTAAAAACTCGAGGCCTGATGCCTCTATGTATTTGCGACGACAACCCAGCGTCTGCTAGGCTCTATAGGATTTCTATGTTAAGCTCATTGATGGATTGACCCATACCTTTTATGCTCATTTCATAGCGGACGAGGATTTTTCCTTTTATGTTCTCATTAAGAATATAATACAGCTCTGAGGATAATATTTCAAGCTTGAAGGTTCCATTTGGGGTAATATATTCCGACAGAAAGCGCTTGCCCTTTTCAAATTCAAGGCGCATTTTGACATTTCCAAAGCGTGTCAGGGTTATTTTGTCTCCCTTGAGTTTAAGCGTGGTGGTTACACCCTTCATGCCGGAAATTTCGGATTCATCATAAATGAGGTATTCCGCATCGCCTTTTTTATAATATTTACCTTCGGTAACCATCTCTATTATCTCGGGTTCTGATCCAACCCTACTTATTGACCCTTTTATTTTAAGCATTACTTTTTTCATAATCTTGTCCTCAATTTCAGCCATAATGATTTGATATCAAAAAAGAAGTCGAAAATGTCTGTCCCTTTTTAGTTCTTTTCCGTTGCCAAGGCTACGAGACGGTCTATCAGGTCCCTGTATGGAAGGTTTGTATTCTGCCACAGCATTGGATACATGCTGTATTTGGTAAAGCCGGGCATTGTGTTTATTTCGTTAAGGTAGACTTCGCCGGTGCCTTTGTCTAAGAGGAAGTCAACCCTGGAAAGGCCCGTGCAGCCCAAAGCCTTGTAGGCATCAACCGCCATTTTTCGTATGGCAAGGGATTGTTCTTCGGGCAGATCTGCCGGAATTACAAGGCCGGATTTAGCCTCTTCGGAGTATTTAGCCTTGTAGTCGTAAAATTCATGTGATGGAATTATTTCACCCAAGACCGAAGGTTCAGGGTCATAGTTTCCAAGGACGCCGCACTCTATCTCGCGAGCGTCTATGCCTTTTTCAACGAGTATTTTGCGGTCATGCCTTGCCGCCTCGACGAGGCCGGCCATAAGCTCTGTTTTGTCGTGGACTTTTGTTATTCCAACGCTAGACCCAAGGCGCGCAGGCTTAACGAAGAGGGGATATCTAAGAGATGCGTCCTCAACTTTTTTTATGCATGCTTCAGCGCTTGAAAGTTCATCCCTTGTAAAAACTACATAGGGAACCACTGGAAGGTGGTTAAATTCAAATAGCTGCTTTGCAAAGACCTTGTCCATGCAGGCAGCCGAGGCGAATACGCCGCATCCCACATATGGCTTTCCGGAAAGTTCAAGCAGGCCCTGGAGGGTTCCATCTTCGCCCATTGGTCCGTGTATTACCGGAAATACCATGTCTATTTCCACTCCGTCCAATTTTCCCGGAATCATCATTGAAAGTATGTTACTTTGGCATTGATTTATCTCTAGGGCTTCCGCCGATTTTTCCCATTCTCCATTTTCTATATCTGAATACTCGCCCCCGAAATACATCCATCTTCCGTCCTTGCTTATTCCTATAGGATATAGTTCATATTTGTCCTTATTTGCGGCACTAAGCACCGATGCGGCTGTCATTAGGGAGACCTCATGTTCCTCGCTCATTCCCCCGAAAACTACTGCCAGATTGATTTTTTTCATTTTAGCATGCTCCTTTTCGATTCTTTAGGTATGCTTGCCCAATTAATATATGTTGTTTTTTTTCTTTCTGAAGATGCGAATTGTCTCTTCCATATCCCTTATGTGGCGCTCTGCCTTTTCTTTTGCCGAGTCGCAGTTTCCTTCGCGAATGGCTTCAAGTATTTCCGTGTGTTCTGAAAGAAGCTGTTTAAAATCGTCGGATTCCGAGAAAAACACTACTCTGAATCTCTGAACCTGTTCCTGCAGACCCTGAGTTATTTGTACAAGCTTGTTGTTGTGTGTTGATTCAAATATGGCTTCGTGAAAGGCCTTATCCTTTTCCATCATTCCGTCTCTATCTGATGCATTGACGAATGTTTCGAATTCCGAAAGCGCCTTCTCCATTATTTCCATGTCATCATCGCTTCTTCGCTCGGCTGCAAGCGACGCTGCAAGACCCTCGAGGACTCCCCTTACTTCCAGAACATCCAAGACATCCTTTATTGACATATCGGCCACATATGCACCCTTGCGCGGGATCATTGTCACTAGCCCCTCGAGCTCAAGCTTCCTTATGGCTTCCCTTATGGGTGTTCTGCTTACTCCAAGTTGCTCACCCATTTGAAGCTCCATAAGCCTCTCTCCCGGCTTGAATTCACCGTTTATTATAGCCATTCTCAGATATTCGAAAACTACCTCTCTGAGCGGTTTATAGTTTTGCAATTTCAATTTTCCCATGCTGGAATTCATTTGCTTTCCTCCTTGCTGTAGGCGACGGTTATGTATGTTTGACTATATGTTTTTTTCAGGTTTTTGTACGCCTTTGAAACCTTATCGTAGTCCTTGAATATGCCAAAGACCGTTGGCCCGCTACCGCTCATGAGAGCCCCGAGCGCACCGTATTGAAGCATTTTACTCTTTATGTCCCTCACAATAGGATGCCTTATTAGGGTAACATCCTCAAGCCGATTGTATAGCTTGCTGGAAAGACTGTCCAGATTTCCTCTTGCCATTTCTCTGATTACAGCTTCTGCGCCCAAAGCGCCTCGACCCTGGATGCTTTCTTTTAGGTCAAGGGCTTGATATATTTTTGCGGTTGAAACGGCAATATTGGGCTTTGACAAAAGTATGAATCCTTTTTTAAGCCCATCTATCGGTGTAAGAATTTCTCCTATGCCCTCGGCCAAGGCCGCCTTTCCCATTAGGCAAAACGGAACATCGGCACCTATTTTTCTTGCCTCTTCCATGAGATTGCCCTCGGGAAGCCCCAATGAAAGCCCACTTTCCAGCATCCTAAGCACCGCAGCAGCATCGCTGCTTCCACCGGCAAGCCCTGCTGAAACCGGTATGCCCTTTTTTATTTTAATTTTAAGCATTCTATCTATTCCACACAGATCCATAAGAGCCTTTGCGGCCTTGTAGGCTGTATTTGCCCTTCCTACAGGCAGGTAGGGAAGGTCGGTAATTATTTTAATGCCTCTGCCCTTCTCCACATCGATTTCTATATCATCCCATAGGTTGATCTGTTGCATTACTGTCCTTATGTCGTGGTACCCATCTCGACGCTTTCCTTCAACCTCAAGAAAAAAATTGATTTTAGCTCTTGCTTTTCCTCTTAAAATTATATTTCTCACCTCTTTGGGATTGATATAATTCTTGATACTTTATACTGAATACAAGGACCATTCGATTCATTATATCAAAAAAGAAAAAAAGTAGGAACGTATTCCTACTTTTTTTTCTTTTAATTATTTTTATACTTTTTTATTCTTTTTCGCCAAGACGGGTCTTTATGCCCGCCAGCCTTTGTTCGAGATAGTTTTTTTCTTCTTCGAGGTATGTCTTTTCATCTACTGCTGCCGCGTTTGGATAGGCTCCTGCTCCGCTTCTGAAAAAACCTCGACCCGAACCGAAAAAACCTTGGCCTCTTCCGCGACCTGAAAAACCTCGGCCGCCTCGTCTGAAAAAACCTCCACCTGCTGTATATCCGGGTTCATCATAACCCGCGCAGAATCCCATTCCTCTACCTGTAAGCGGACCTCTTCCGTCAGGACCTGTTTTATCTCCTCTAGCCATAATATCGCCTCCTTGTTATAGGGCATATGCCCTTTATCTATTTTCATACTACACCCGTTATGGGCATATGTCAATAACTTTAGATAAAAAAAAGCTCGGTTCCCCGAACTTATTTATTTCTTCTATTTCTTCCTCTTCCCATTCCAGCGCCTCTTCCGTGACCCATGCCCGGTCTTTCACAGCTTGTATCGCAGTATTCCGCTTCCGCCCGCATGTCGCAGCTGACCCTTTGGTCTCCGCACTCGGGACAGCTTATGCCCTTGGAGTCGGCTAAGTTTTCCACCTTGTTTTCCCACTCGTATCCACAATTTTCACATACAAGCAAGCAAATGTTCCTTGTATAGTTGCCGCCTTGAATACGTATGGCTTTTCCGTTTATGAGGCTATCAGCCACCTTTATTTTGGCGGCGCTATATATTCTCTGGAATGTCTGACGTGAAACCCGCATTGCGGATGCGCAGCTCTCCTGGTCTAGACCATCAAGGTCCTTAAGCCGCAGAGCCTCAAGCTCTTCAATTTTCAGTATGTTCTCGTCCAGGTTTTCACCCAGGACGCCCTCAGGCGCAAAATACCGATGATTGGGCATTTGGGCTATTCGTCTCCATTTTACTGGCCTTGGCATGGTTGGCTCCTTTTTTAGTAGAAAGTAGTAAGTGGAAAGTGGAAAGTAAAAGATTAAAAAACTAAATATTAAAAACTTAAGTACCGTAGAAAGTAGTAAGAAAAAGATTAAAAGCAAAAACTTTAAGTACAGTTGAAATTAGTAAGTGGAAAGTAGTAAGTGAAAAGAACTAAGTAGCAAGTGGAAAGTTAAAAGTAAAAGATTAAATGCAAAGGATTAATACAAAATACTCGAATTCATTCTTGTTTTTCCATCTTTTCTTTAATCTTTATGCTTTTGTTTTCGCGTTCTACTTTCTACGTTCTACGTTCTAC
>CAZTZB010000055.1:9426-12018 GCA_964617505.1 uncultured Peptostreptococcaceae bacterium
TTCTACTTTCTACTTTCTACGTTCCACGTTCTACTTCCCTATAGTCTCTGTCATTATTGCTTTTATGGTGTGCATTCTATTTTCGGCTTGGTCAAACACAACTGAGTATTTGCTTTGAAACACTTCATTTGTGACTTCCATTTCATCTAATCCGAATTTTTCTTTTATTTCCCTTCCGACTATGGTTTTTTGGTCGTGGAAAGACGGAAGGCAATGCATGAATATAAGATCCGGGTTGCCGCTTGCTTTAACCATGTCCATGTTAACTTGGTATGGAGCAAGAAGTTTTATACGCTCTTCGTATAGATCTTCCTCGCCCATTGATACCCATACGTCTGTATATAGAACATCGGCATCCTTAACGCCGGCATTTATATCGTCTGTAAGTTCTATGACGGCTCCTGTCTTCTCTGACAGAAGTCGCATCTCCGAAACAAGCTTTTCATCCGGAAAAAGCTCTTTAGGTGCAACTCCCACAAAGTGCATGCCCATTTTGGCAGCGCCTATCATGAGTGAATTGCCCATGTTGTTTCTTGCATCTCCTATATATACAAACTTCATCTTGCTAAGAGGCTTGTCCACATGCTCCATTGCCGTCATGAAATCTGCAAGGATTTGGGTTGGATGATAGAGGTCGGTAAGTCCGTTCCATACCGGGACGCCTGCATTTGCGGCCAGGGAATCAACGGTTTCCTGTTTAAAACCCCTAAATTCTATTCCATCGTAGTATCTTCCAAGAACCTTCGCCGTATCAGCTATGGATTCTTTTTTTCCCATTTGGCTGTTGGACAGGAATGTAACATTGGCACCCTCGTCATAGGCCGCTACCTCAAAGGCGCAACGCGTTCTTGTCGATGTCTTTTCAAATAGCAAGACGATATTCTTGCCTTCAAGTAGATTTCCCTTGATTCCCGACCTCTTCTTTTTCTTTAAATCAATCGATTTGTCAAGAAGATGCCTAATCTCCTCCGGTGTAAAGTCCTTTAGCGTTATGAAATGTCTTCCTTTAAGATTAACTGGCATTTATATATCCTCCTTTTTAAGTTGAAAGTAGTAAGTGGAAAGTAGCAAGTAAAAGCTAAAAGATAAAGATTTTGGTAGTTGCCTTTTAAGTTCTACGTTCTACGTTCTACTTTCTACTGTTCTTTTCTTTCTTCGTTCTTCGTTCTATTTATTTTTCGTTCAACGTTCCACTTGCCACTTGCCACTTGCCACTGTCTTTCTACTCTCTCACGAGGGGCATGCTCATGCAGTGTGGGCCTCCGCGGCCTCTCACGAGTTCGGATCCTTCTATTTCCAAAACTTCTATTCCCCTTTTTCTAAGTGTTTCGTTTGAATATTCGTTTCGGTTGTATGTGACTACTACTCCCGGGGCTATTGCAAGTGTATTGGTGCTGTCGTTCCACTGCTCTCTGGCAGCCGTTATTTCGTCGCCGCCTCCGCTTTGTATGAATTCTACTGCAGGGAGTTTTAACGCTTTTTTCAATGCACTCTTTAAACCCGGCAATGGGCAAACCCTTATGCCTCCATCTTTTAAAGGCGAGAGCCTAAATACGGAAACCGATTGCTCAACTCCCGGGTATATGGTGAATTTATCGTGGTCAAGCATTGTGAAGACTGTGTCAAGATGCATGTATGCTCTTGTAGACGGTATCTGCACGGCATACACTTCCCTTATGCCGCCTTCTTCTTGAAATAGGTTTTCCGCTATTTTTTCTATGGCCTTAGGGGATGTTCTCTCGCTGCAGCCTATCAATACAACGCTCTCGCTTAATACCAGTATATCTCCCCCCTCAATGTTGTTCTTGCAACTGTAGTCGTACCACAGAGGGCTTTGGCCTTTGCCGAAGAGGGGATGGCTTTCGTATATGTATTTAAGTATCATTGTCTCTCTACTTCTTGCCCTTGTATTCATCGAGCTAACGCTCAGTCCCTTTCCTATTACCGTTCCGGGATCTCTTGTGAAGTATAGGTTTGGAATAGGGTTTATGTAAAAAGGATAATCCGCATCTATATATTCAGACAGGCTCTTGTCCTTTCCACTATTCGGAAAATCGTCCTTGCTAAGACCGGCTATCATGCATTCCGAAAGGTCTTTTGCATCTTTATCTATTAGAAACTCCGCCAACGCATCCTTAAGGTAGACACTTGATATATCACATATTCGAAGGGCTTCCGTTACCAATTTTTTTTTCGTTTCATTATTGATCAAGATTTCCTCTAAAAGATTTTTGTAATAGTGAACATTGCATCCTCTACCTCTTAGAACATCGGCAAAGGCGTCATGTTCCTTTTGCATTTTCCTTAGCCACGGGATGTCGTCAAAAAGCAATTCGTCCAGATACTTGGGAGTAATCCTTTCGAGCTCTTTTCCTGGACGATGCATAAGCACGGATTTCAAGCTTCCAATTTCAGAATTTACATTTATAAGACCATTTGCAGTATCCATAACTTACCTCTCTTTTGCCGGCGATTTGCCGCAGGATATATTGCCAAAACTATATTGATGCTTCTTTAAGTATACCATGAAAAATACTCATAAAAAACTTTGACCCGCAGTCGCCTGCAGGTCTTTGTCTATGATGCAAAGTA
>CAZTZB010000056.1:0-11357 GCA_964617505.1 uncultured Peptostreptococcaceae bacterium
CGGCAAGCTTTAAGACACCGCGAGTCACATATTGATCCGCATCACGGGCAATAATAAGCTTTTCGGCAAGGCCGTCCGCAATTGCTTTAGTGGACTGCTTCAAACCGATCCTAAGCTTTTTGTTTTTTTTGCAATCATCCAGGTTCATGACGTCCACGTTCCTTCCAATTACAAGCAGTATGTCTCAATTACGGCATTCAATAACTAGCGCAATTTTGCACACTAAATCATTTTAGCATCATTGGTTGACGGTGTCAACAGTTGTTATGTTTAGCGCGTCAATATCTATTTTCTCTATTGCCTTTTGTATTCCAATAGCTCTGTACTTCTTCATACCTGTACCTGCAGGAATCAATTTGCCAATTATGACATTCTCCTTGAGACCTATAAGCTTGTCCTCTTTTCCCTTGATAGCCGCTTCGGTCAATACACGGGTTGTCTCCTGGAATGAAGCTGCAGACAGGAAGGAATCTGTTGCAAGAGATGCCTTGGTTATCCCTAGCATTACCCTAAGCTCAGTGGCCTCCCTAAGGCCGGCTTCACGCATTTCCTCGTTAGCTTTGTTAAAGGAATTAACGCTCATTAGTTCACCCGGAAGCAGCATTGTATCGCCTGGATCATCTATTTTTATCTTAGATAGCATCTGCTTTATAATAACCTCAATGTGCTTGTCATTTATATCGACACCTTGAAGCCTATACACCCTTTGGACTTCCTTGACTATATACTGCTCAACTGCCGTAATGCCTTTGATAGCTAAAATATCGTGTGGATTTACGGAACCCTCGGTAATCTTGTCGCCGGCATTGATAAAATCTCCTTCGCCGACTCTTATACGCAAACCGTAAGTTATTGGATAAACCTTGCTTGTTCCGTCTTCGGATGTCACTGTTATCTCACGCTTTTTCTTAGTCTCGCTCATTGTTACTTTGCCTTCAATTTCCGAGATTACCGCCATACCTTTCGGCTTTCTCGCCTCAAAAAGCTCCTCTACCCTCGGAAGACCTTGAGTTATGTCGGCACCGGCTACACCGCCGGTGTGGAATGTTCTCATTGTCAACTGAGTTCCCGGCTCGCCAATTGATTGAGCGGCAATTATGCCTACGGCCTCGCCGATATTAACAGGCTTGCCAGTAGCAAGATTCAGTCCATAGCATTTAGCGCAAACACCATGTTCAGCTTTGCAATGCAATACCGACCTTACAAGAACTTTCTCTATCCCAGAATCTACTATTGCTTCACCCAGCTCAGGAGTTATCATATCTCCTACAGAAACGATTCTTTCGCCGGTTTTAGGATTATTTATATCTTCAATGCTATATCTGCCTATGATTCTGTCATATAAAGGCTCAATAATTTCAAGACCAGTCTTACCTGACTTGAAGGCCACCATTTCAACTCCTGTGGTAGCACCGCAATCCTCATCCCTTACAATAACATCCTGACTTACATCTACTAGCCGTCTTGTCAAGTAACCCGAGTCTGCGGTTCTAAGCGCCGTATCAGCCAAGCCTTTCCTCGCCCCTGTAGTTGATATGAAATACTCAAGGACTGAAAGTCCTTCTCGGAAATTTGATTTAATTGGAATCTCAACAACCTTTCCAGTCGTATTGGCCATTAGACCCCTCATGCCGGCTAACTGACGGATTTGGTTTCTGCTTCCCCTTGCCCCCGAGTGAGCCATGATTTGGATATTATTCATACGGTCCAGGTTATTCATAAGAGCCACTGTTACTTCTTCTGTAGTTCTTTTCCATGTTTCTATTACCTTGGAATAACGCTCCTCTTCAGAAATCAGTCCTCTTCTATATGCTTTCAAATGCTTTTCGACTTCAATCTCGGCTTTTTTAATCAGACTAGCTTTTTCATCAGGAATAACCATGTCTGTAACACTTACGGATATGGCTCCTTTAGTGGAATACTTGAATCCCACTTCCTTGATATGGTCAAGCATAAGTGCCGTTACAGAGTTGCCATGTCGCCTGAAACATTTATCTATGATGACACCCAATTTCTTCTTTGTGCATAGGAAATCAATTTCGAGTGAATATGCGTCCTTGCTTCTGTCAACAAAACCAAGGTCTTGGGGTATGTTTTCATTGAATATGAATCGCCCTACTGTTCCATCAACCAATTTACCTCTATCTTCATCATTCAAGCATCTTCTTACTTTAACTTTAGAGTGAAGTCCCACTGTCTTGTTTCCGTAAGCCATGAACATTTCTTCATAATCCTTGAATATCATACCATTTGCTTTTTCATCGTTAGTTTCAACTGTAAGATAGTAGCTTCCTAGAACCATATCCTGTGTTGGGGTAGTAATAGGCAAACCATCTTTCGGTGCCAGTATGTTGTTTACCGAAAGCATAAGGAACCTAGCTTCTGCCTGGGCTTCTACTGAAAGTGGCAGATGGACAGCCATTTGATCTCCATCAAAGTCGGCATTGTATGCCGTACAAACAAGGGGATGCAGTTTGATTGCCTTGCCATCAACTAAAACAGGTTCAAAGGCTTGTATGCCAAGTCTATGCAGTGTAGGCGCTCTATTAAGAAGAACCGGGTGTCCTTGTATTACCTCTTCGAGAACATCCCATACTTCTTCCTTGCCTCTTTCAACCATACGTTTCGCACTTTTTATATTATGAACGTAATCCTCATTGACCAATTTCTTCATGACAAAGGGTTTGAAAAGTTCAAGCGCCATTTTTTTAGGAAGACCGCATTGATGAAATTTAAGCTCAGGTCCAACTACAATTACCGAACGACCAGAATAATCTACCCTCTTTCCAAGCAGGTTCTGCCTGAATCTTCCTTGTTTTCCTTTAAGCATATCTGAAAGGGATTTAAGAGGCCTGTTTCCGGGCCCTGTAACTGGGCGGCCCCTTCTTCCGTTGTCAATAAGCGCATCTACCGCTTCCTGCAGCATGCGCTTTTCATTCCTAACAATTATTTCAGGCGCTCCAAGTTCAAGCAAGCGCTTAAGCCTATTGTTCCTGTTTATAACCCTTCTATATAGGTCATTCAAATCCGATGTCGCAAAGCGGCCACCGTCAAGTTGAACCATTGGCCTTAAATCCGGCGGTATTACAGGAAGCACATCTAATATCATCCAGTCAGGATTGTTCCCAGACTTAATAAAAGCCTCAACTACTTCGAGTCTACGAATTATTCTTACTCTCTTCTGGCCAGTGCTGTCAATCAATTTAGCCCTTAATTCTTTGGATAATTCTTCTAATTGGATTGATTTAAGCAATTTTTTTACGGCTTCGGCTCCAATGCCTGCTTTGAACCCATTCCCATATTTTTCTTTGTTTTCTCGATACTCTCTCTCTGTTAAAAGCTGCTTGCTACTGAGGGATGTGTTCCCGCCATCTAAAACTACATACGAAGCAAAATAAAGAATTTTTTCCAAAGATCTAGGAGACATGTCCAGTAGAATACCCATTCTACTTGGAATGCCTTTGAAATACCAAATATGAGATACCGGCGCAGCCAATTCAATATGACCCATGCGCTCTCTTCTTACTTTGGACTTGGTGACTTCAACTCCGCATCTGTCACAAATTACACCCTTGTATTTGACACGTTTGTATTTTCCGCAATGACACTCCCAATCCTTTGTCGGTCCAAATATCTTTTCACAAAAAAGCCCTTCTTTTTCCGGTTTTAAAGTCCTGTAGTTTATGGTTTCAGGTTTTTTAACCTCGCCCTTAGACCACTGCCTTATTTTTTCCGGAGACGCTAAACCAATTTTAATTGAGTCGAAATTGTTCAATTCAAACAATGAGCTTCTCCCCTTCCTTCATAGATATACCTGTGATTATCCATAGTGCCATCTTATTTTTCCAAATCAATATCTGTTGCCGTATCCATATTTACTTCTGAATCAATATCCATTTCTTCGTCATCTTCGTCATCTTCGTCATCTTCGTCATCTTCGGACAATCCTTCAATGATTATGCCTTCGGGCGCTTTATCGTTTAAATCTTTCTGCACAGTGCCAATAAGCCCTTCGATGCCTTCTGAAATTTCATCGTCCATATTTTCTATCAGTTCAACTTCCCCTTCTTCTTCCTTGAGGATTTTTATGTCAAGGCATAAGCTTTGCAATTCCTTAATGAGAACCTTAAACGATTCCGGAATTCCAGGTTCAGGGATATTTTCGCCTTTTACGATGGCTTCATACGTCTTGACCCTTCCAACAACATCATCAGACTTGACCGTCAATATTTCTTGAAGCGTGTAAGCGGCTCCGTAGGCCTCAAGTGCCCAGACCTCCATCTCTCCAAATCTTTGTCCTCCAAACTGCGCCTTGCCTCCAAGTGGTTGTTGCGTAACCAGTGAATAAGGTCCTGTACTTCTTGCATGTATTTTATCATCAACCAAGTGGTGAAGCTTAAGCATATACATATATCCAACTGTTACTTTATTGTCAAATTCTTCTCCGGTTCTCCCATCTCTTAATTGGAATTTGCCGTCGTCAGACAACTTATGTTCTCTGAGAAGGTTCAATATGTCATCCTCATGAGCACCGTCAAATACAGGTGTGGCAATTTCCCACCCGAGATATTTCGCTACATATCCCAAATGTACTTCAAGAACCTGCCCTATGTTCATCCTTGAAGGAACCCCCAATGGATTAAGAACAACCTGAAGCGGTGTCCCATCTTCCATAAACGGCATATCTTCCTCTGGCAAAATTCTCGAGACTACACCCTTATTCCCATGTCTTCCTGCCATTTTATCACCAACGCTTATTTTTCGCTTCTTGGCAATATAAACTCTAACAAGTTCGTTGACTCCAGGAGACAATTCGTCTCCGTTGGCTCTTGTAAACACTTTCACATCTACAACAATCCCCGATTCCCCATGCGGAACCTTAAGCGAGGTGTCTCTAACCTCTCTAGCTTTCTCTCCAAAAATAGCTCGGAGCAGCCTTTCTTCAGCTGTCAGTTCGGTTTCTCCTTTCGGTGTAACCTTGCCAACCAATATGTCTCCAGACTCAACTTCGGCTCCTGTCCTTATGATTCCTCGATCGTCAAGATTTTTAAGAGCGTCTTCCCCAACATTAGGTATGTCTCTTGTTATTTCTTCAGGTCCAAGCTTGGTATCTCTAGCTTCCGATTCATGTTCCTCTATATGGATGGATGAAAGTACATCATAGCTTACAAGTTTTTCACTGAGTAGAATGGCATCCTCGTAATTGTATCCTTCCCATGTCATGAAACCAATCATCAGGTTCTTGCCAAGTGCAATTTCCCCTTGATCCGTGGACGGTCCATCGGCTATACTCTCGCCAGCCTTTATTTCGTCGCCTTTTCTTACAAGTGGTTTTTGATTTATGCATGTTCCTTGGTTTGAACGCTTGAATTTAAGCAGCTTGTGTATCTCTCGTCTTCCATCAGAATCTTTTTTGATGACAATTTCATCTGCGCTTACTTTTTCTATGATTCCGTCATTTTTCGCAGTTACGGTAACACCCGAATCCTTTGCCGCCTTATATTCCATTCCAGTACCGATGACAGGTGCTTCCGGTTTAACAAGCGGCACCGCTTGACGTTGCATGTTCGAACCCATCAATGCCCTATTTGCATCGTCATTTTCAAGGAAGGGTATCATGGCCGTAGCAACAGAAACCACCTGCTTAGGCGATACATCCATGTAATCTACTCGATTCCTGGCAAACAGGCTGATTTCTCCACCTTTTCCCCTGGCTGCTACTTTTTCGTTTACAAATAAACCGTTCTCTAGTGGTTCGTTTGCCTGAGCAACTACAAATTTTTCTTCTTCATCTGCTGTCAGATGATCTATTGTTTCGGTAACTATACCGGTTTTCTTATCTACTCTTCTATATGGGGTTTCAATGAAACCGTACTGATTGACACGAGCAAAGCTTGCAAGACTGTTGATTAGTCCAATATTAGGGCCCTCAGGCGTTTCAATCGGGCACATTCTTCCGTAGTGGGAATGATGAACGTCCCTGACTTCAAATCCTGCACGTTCCCTGGAAAGACCTCCCGGTCCAAGTGCAGACAGTCTTCTCTTATGCGTCAATTCAGCCAGCGGATTGGTCTGGTCCATAAACTGAGACAGTTGACTGCTACCAAAAAACTCTTTCACAGCAGCGGCAACCGGTCTTATGTTTATTAGCGCCTGCGGTGTAATCGCATCCATATCCTGTATTGTCATACGTTCCTTTACAACACGTTCCATTCTTGAAAGTCCGATTCTAAACTGATTCTGAAGCAGTTCACCAACAGACCTAAGTCGTCTGTTGCCCAAATGGTCTATGTCGTCTACATCTCCAACGCCATAAGGCAAATTGAAAATGTAACTTGCTGTTGCAAAGATATCGTCAATTATTATATGCATTGGAACAAGCCGGTCAACTTCACTTATAATCGCTTTTTTCAGTTCCTCAGGGTCTGAGTAAGCCTCTAGCAATTCCTTGAGTACGGGATAATGTACTTTTTCGGCAATCTTTATACCGCCTAGTATTTCCGCATCCACATACTTGTCTATTCTTACGAAGTTGTTTCCTATTACTTTTACAATAAATTCTCCGTCATCTCCATAAACCTTGACGATTTTAATTCCAGAATCCTCTATTTCTTTCGCTCTTTCAACGGTTATTTCCTCACCTTGTTCTGCAAGAATTTCACCAGTTGAAGGATCTACTATGGTTTCAGCAGCAATCCTTTGCGCTATTCGATCGAAAACTCCCAATTTCTTGTTAAATTTATATCTTCCAACCTTCGCAAGATCGTAACGCTTAGGATCGAAAAACAAGGAATCAATAAGACTTTTAGCATTTTCAACTACAGGCGGTTCACCAGGTCTTAGCTTTCTGTAGATTTCAAGCAAGGCCTCATCCTGATTTGTTGTTACATCTTTATCCAAAGAGTTTGAAATGCTTTCGGTCTCGTCAAAAAATGCCAGTATCTTTTCATTAGTTTCATAACCTAATGCACGAATCAATACTGTTATCGGCAATTTTCTCGTTCTGTCAATTCTGACCGAAACAATTCCATTGGAATCTGTTTCATACTCAAGCCATGCTCCTCTGTTTGGAATAACAGTAGTAGCAAAAAGATCGTTGCCGGATTTATCAATTTTTTTGTTGTAATATGGGCCGGGAGACCTGACCAGCTGACTTACTATTACACGCTCAGCTCCATTGATGATGAATGTACCCTTTTCTGTCATTAAAGGGAAATCTCCAAGAAAAACTTCCTGCTCCTTTATTTCGCCAGTTTCTTTGTTGATAAAACGGACTTTGGCCTTCAACGGAACAGAATACGTAACATCTCTTTCCTTGGATTCTTCTTCGCCATATTTGGTATCTCCGTCCAAATAGTAATCTACAAATTCCAAAATCAGATTGCCTGTGTAATCCTGAATAGGAGATATGTTCTTGAATGCATCCATAAGACCTTCTTCAAGAAACCACTTGTACGATTGCTTCTGAATATCAATCAAGTTCGGCATATCAACTACTTCTTTGATTTTAGAAAAGAACAATCTTTCTTTCTTCCCGACCTTCTCAAAATGCGGCATGATCTTCACCCCTCATATCATAATAAAAGGTTTGCATTGAGCGTCTTAGATGACGCATGCGACCTTCATTTCCTTAACTTCAGCTGTCTTTTCATTATTTTAAATCATCAAAAACACTTGACTTTTTTAAGATTGCACATGGAGTTTTTTTCAAAAACGCATAGTGAAATCAGTCTACCATGGCAATTTATAATATTATCACACATATGCTCTGTCGTCAATCCAATTTCATTATTATTTGGTTTTTGCCGATTTAAAATAAAAAGTGCTTTGATTAAATCAAAGCACTTTTTTCTTTTTTTCGTTTGTTCCTGTTTCAATGAAATGAAACTACTTGAGTTCGATTGCAGCTCCGGCCTCTTCCAGTTTTTCTTTCATGGAATCGGCTTCTTCTTTGGCCGCGGCTTCCTTGACAACGCAAGGAGCACCGTCTACGAGAGCTTTAGCTTCTTTGAGTCCCAATCCTGTAACTTCGCGGATTGCTTTGATTACTTTGATTTTGTTGGCTCCGAAGCTGCTCATGAATACATCAAATTCAGTTTTTTCTTCAGCCGCTTCAGCTCCAGCACCGGCTCCAGCTCCAGCTACCGCTACAGGCGCAGCTGCAGATACTCCAAATTCCTCTTCACAAGCCGAAACCAATTCGTTAAGTTCCATGACTGTCATTTCTTTGATTGCTTCAATTATTTGCTCTTTTGTCATTTTAAACACCTCACTATTTTTTGTTTACGCTTCCGCGTTTTCTTCATTTTTCTTGTCGGCAATCGCCTTAGCCATGTAAACGAAATTGCTGACAGGCGATTTGATGCTTCCCATAAACTTGGCGATCAAGACTTCTCTTGACGGTATGTTGGCTATGCTGCTCAGTTTTTCCAAATCGCAGTATTGACCTTCAACAACTGCAGATTTGAGTTCAAGCAATTTGTGTTTTTTAGCAAATTCGTTTACCAGTTTTGCAGGAACGATAGGATCTTCGAATCCAAACGCAATGGCGTTCGGTCCTTTAAGATCTTCTGTCAAAGCCTCGAAATCAGTTCCTTCAATAGCTATTTTCACAAGATTGTTCTTATAGATTTTGTATTCCGCACCTGCTTCGCGAAACTGCTTTCTGAGTTCCGTAACTTCCTCTACGTTGAGTCCTCTGTAATCCACAAGAACCGCCGCTTGGGCTTTGTCAAACTTTTCTTTTATCTCTTGAACCGCTTTTTTCTTTCTGTCAAAATTCTTGGACATGTGCACACCTCCTCAATTTAATATCCTGCCAATAAAAAGACCTCCAGGCGGTGCAAACGCAAAGAGGCCAGATAGTTTCATAAAAACTGACAAATCCGCCTCGGCAGGTAATTTAAGCTATTCGCACCTACTGTCTGTGGCTATGCAATTATTTCCCTATTTTAGCTGTATTTATTTTGATTCCAGGTCCCATAGAACTTGCTATGGTAACACTTTTCAGATAGGTACCCTTAGCCGATGCCGGCTTTGCCTTTATGATAGCGGCTATCATGGTATTAAAGTTTTCCATGATTTCCTTTTCTCCAAAGGATACCTTGCCTAATGGAACATGGATGATGTTTGCTTTGTCAAGCCTGTATTCGACTTTCCCGGCTTTGATTTCTTTTACAGCCTTTTCAATGTCGAAGGTAACCGTACCGGATTTAGGATTCGGCATTAAGCCTTTAGGACCTAGCACTCTTCCTAAACGACCGATGATTCCCATCATGTCAGGCGTCGCTACAATAACATCGAACTCGAACCAGTTTTCCTTTTGGATTTTCTCGGTCATATCTTCAGCTCCGACGAAATCAGCACCTGCGGTTCTCGCTTCGTCAGCTTTATCGCCCTTAGCTATAACCAATACTTTTTTTGATTTTCCTGTTCCGTTTGGAAGAACTATGGCTCCACGAACTTGTTGGTCCGCATGTCTTCCATCTACACCCATCTTAATATGCATCTCAACAGTCTCGTCGAAATTTGCTTTTGTCATTTCTTTTACGAGTGCGACGGCTTCATTAGGTTCATAAAATTTCAGTCTGTCAACTTTCTTGAAATTATCTTGGTATTTCTTTCCTCTTTTAGGCATTTAATTCCCTCCTTCGTGGTATTAACGGGTGCCCCCTCCCACTTAATGTTACTCTTTTATTGTTATCCCCATGCTACGCGCTGTACCTTTAATCATGCTCATTGCAGTCTCTATGCTTCCTGCATTCAAATCGGGCATTTTCAATTCAGCTATTTCTCTTACTTGCTCCAATGTAACGCTTGCCACCTTGACCAAGTTGGGTTCGCCTGAAGCTTTCGGAATTCCAGCAGCTTTTTTCAAAAGGACCGCAGCGGGAGGAGTCTTTGTGATAAAACTGAATGATCTGTCTTGATAAACCGTTATTACTACCGGTATAAGCAAGCCTCCTTTATCAGCAGTCTTCGCATTGAATTCCTTGCAAAACTGCATGATATTAACTCCATGTTGTCCTAAAGCCGGGCCTACCGGTGGTGCCGGTGTAGCTTTCCCTGCCGTAATTTGCAACTTAATGAGACCTGTCACTTTCTTAGCCATGTATTCACCTCCCGTCAATTATCTGGTTTATATATTACAATTTCTCAACCTGGATGAAATCCAGTTCAACCGGCGTTTCTCTTCCAAACATATCGATAAGCACTTTAAATGTTTGCTTATCCATATGCACTTCCTGAACCACTCCAACAAAACTCTCGAAAGGTCCGGATATAACTTTGATTTTATCACCAGCACCAATATCGATTCTCGGAAGACTACTCTCGATTCCCATCTTGCGAACTTCATCGTCCGAAAGCGGAACCGGCTTTGAGCCTGGCCCTACGAATCCTGTGACACCCCTGGTATTCCTAACGACATACCAAGACTCGTCAGTCATAATCATCTTGACCAAAACATAACCGGGGAAAATTTTTCTTGCAATGACTTTCCTTTTTCCGTTCTTGATCTCGACTCTGTCTTCCATCGGCACTTTGATGTCTAGGATGGTGTCCTCCATGCCACGGTTGGTCACAATCTTTTCCATATTGACTTTTACTTTGTTCTCATATCCCGAGTAAGTATGTGCAACATACCATTTAGCATTTTCAGACATATTTAAGAGGATTATCTTTTTTTAGACAATCACGCTACCCTCCTTTTTGTTGCTATACTAATTAATAAGCATTTTAATGAACTGAGCAAACACCGAATCAAGAATCCATATGCCGAAAGATACCAGCGCACATGATACCAAAACGACTCCGGTATAATTTTTGAGTTCGGCTCTATTTGGCCAATTCACTTTTTTAAGCTCCATTCTTACACTCTTCATGTATTTACCGGGGCTTTGTCTCTTGCTTGTGCTTGTGCTTGTTTGTGTCGCCATTTTTCCACATCCTTAGTAGTATTGGCAATTTTTCAAGACTACTTTGTTTCTTTATGAACAGTATGCGTCTTGCAAAATCTGCAGTATTTCTTCAATTCAAGCCTATCAGGATTATTTTTCTTGTTCTTCATAGTGTTGTAATTTCTCTGCTTGCATTCTGTGCAGGCAAGTGTTACTTTAACCCTCAACCTTAACACCTCCCGAATTCTACTGTTTGTAATAAGTACATCGTGGCACACTCCGCCACCTTAAGGTCACTAATATAAACTATCACAATTTATTGGCCGTGTCAACAAGATTTAGCATCACTTCCTGCTAGCACGCGAAAATAATTTCCATGCAAAATAGAAACCGGAAGAAAAGGTTTTTACCTTATCTCCCGGTTTAACCTTCAACTATTCGATTATTGTTGCTACTGCG
>CAZTZB010000057.1:0-11148 GCA_964617505.1 uncultured Peptostreptococcaceae bacterium
ATAGGACAGAAAAAAGCTCCTGAAAGTGATGTTGCAGGAAAGGCAAATGTAATAATCTTCCCAGACCTTGATGCTGGAAACATAGGATATAAGCTTGTCCAAAGATTAGCCAAGGCTAACGCATACGGACCTGTGACTCAAGGTTTGGCAATGCCTGTAAATGATCTTTCGAGAGGCTGCTCGGCTGAGGATATCGTTGGAACAGTTGCTCTTACAGTACTTCAAGCACAAATGATGAAATAGTCCATTTGAGTAAAAGGTTTTGGATTTTTAATTTATAAACATGGAGGGGGATTTGCGACGCATAAAAATCGCAAGTCCCTCTCTCTTTCTATGATATAATTTAATTAAAAAGGGAATAGGTAAAGTAATGAGAAAGAAACTAATAATGGCAATGTTACTAGCATTTATGTTGATTTTTTCAGCGTGCACACCTGAAAAACCATTAGAGACTAATCTTGAAGATAAGGCTCTTTTACCTGAGGCTAATATTGAAATGGAAGGCACTGAGCCGGGCTGGGTGTTTTCGCTCCGCCTTGATAATCTTGAAAAGGGCGACCAAATCAGAATAGAGACGGATATGGTTAAGGTGAAGACATCCTTTAGCATGACCGAGGACGAAAAAGAATGGAACAAGCTATTCGCGGTGGATACATTAAATTCGGGTAAAAAGGGTTCTTTCATTGTGAGTGTCAAAAGAGACGGACGCACTATATATAGGAAGAAACTGGACACAGGATTTTCAGACAGGACTTTTTCGGAGCAAAAGCTTCAAATATCTCAAAGCCTTCTTGAAAGACGCATTGAAGCAGTTTCAAAGATAGATGAGAAGATTAGGATGATGATTGCGAAGGGGACAAGGTCGGATGAGATCCTTTGGGATGAGCCATTTATGATGCCCGTCGAAGGAAGGCTCTCCACACCATTTGGGGCCAGGAGAACCCTAAATGGGGCTTACGGATACATACACTCCGGAATAGACCTTGCGAATGTAAAGGGAACGCCTATACTGGCTGCAAATTCGGGAATGGTTGTTCTTGCACAAACCCAGAGTCTTACGGGAAACACAATAGTAATAGACCACGGGCGAGGTTTGCTTACTCTTTATGCTCACCTTGAATCCATGTCGGTTGAAAAGGGAGACTATGTAGGTCGGGGGCAGGAGATAGGAGCAATGGGAAGCACAGGCTTCTCTACGGGTTCTCATCTTCACTTCGAGACTCAGCTCAGGGGTGTCTATATCGATCCTTATATATTAGAGGAAAAGAGCATGGAACTTAGAAAACAAATTGAAAGAGAGGAATAAAAATGAAAAGCAAAGTATATTTCATGGATTTTAGATCAAGAAGAAAAAAAGAAAATAAGCACAACAAACTTTTGCGCCTTTTCGATGCGGTGGGGGCGTCAGAGATAATTGCGGAGGGAGATTTAACGGCGGTCAAGCTTCATTTTGGAGAGAGAGGCGGGGACGGATTCATACGTCCGATTTTTGTAAGGCCAATAGTTGATAAGATAAAAGAAGCAGGAGGAAAACCATTTCTTACGGATACAAACACACTCTATAGCGGGAGCCGAAAGAATTCGGTGGACCATCTAAACACCGCATATGAGCATGGATTTACGCCTCTTGTAACAGGTGCGCCGATCCTGATTGCAGATGGAATAAAGAGTGGCAATTACGAGACAGTGGAACTGGGTTTAAAGCACTTTGGCTTTGCCAGAATAGCATCCGATATAGTAAATGCCGATGCGATGGTCGTGTTGTCACATTTCAAGGGCCATGAAATGGCGGGCTTTGGAGGAAGCATTAAGAATATAGCCATGGGCTGCGCGCCAGCTATCGGAAAAAGAGACCAGCATTCTACGCGTCCGAAGGTTAAAATAGAAAAATGCATAGGCTGCGAGGCCTGCATCAAGGTTTGTCCCGAGGGTGCTATAGAGAATATTGAAGGAAAGGCATTCATACACGAGGAAAAATGCATAGGCTGCGGGGAATGCATTACCGTATGCCCTGCTTCGGCAATTGAACTTGACCAATGGGGGAGCGAGGCAAAGGATTTCATAGAAAAGATGACGGAGTACGCTTATGGGGCGGTAAAAGACAAGAAGGGAAAAACCATTTACTTCAATTTTCTAATGGATATAACCCCCGACTGCGACTGCGTTCCCTGGAGTGATGCCCCTATAGTGCCGGACATTGGAATATTGGCGTCTACGGACCCCGTTGCCATAGACAAGGCAAGCCTGGATCTCATAAACGAGGAGCCGGCGCTCAAGCATTCGATGCTTCATGATAGGACAGGTGGCGAGTGCGAATGCGGAGTGGACCACTTCAAGTCAATGAGAAAGGGAACCTACGGAGAGCTTCAGATAAGCTACGGAGAGTCCATTGGACTTGGAAGCTCTGATTACGAATTGATAAAACTGTAAAAGGGGATGGAGATAGTGGATTACAAGTATGTATACGGACCGGTGCCGTCGAGACGAATGGGACTTTCTGTGGGAATAGAACCGATTCCAGCAGATACATGCAACTATTCATGCGTCTACTGTCAACTCGGTCGAACAAGGCACATGAGCAATGAAAGAAAAGCGTTTTTTGAGGTTGAAGAAATGCTTGCGGAACTTGAGACCTATCTTAAGGATGTTAAGGAATACGATGTAGTTACCCTTGTCGGAGATGGAGAGCCTACGCTTTTTAAGGGACTTGGAAATCTAATAAGGGGAATAAAAAAGCTTACCGATAAGCCGGTTGCTGTCATAACGAACGGCGCTCTTCTTTACGAGGAGTCTGTTAGGGAGGAACTCATGGAGGCCCATATTGTGCTTCCGTCACTTGACGCATACGACGAAGAATCCTTTAAGGCAGTCAATAGGCCTTACGGAACAATAAGATTTGATGATGTTTTGAGAGGACTTAAAGAGTTTTCAAGGCAGTACAAGGGTCAACTGTGGATTGAAATCATGCTTGTAAAGGGCATGAACGATTCCGATAAAGCCTTAGCTGCCTTCAAGAAAATGCTTAAAGACATACGCTATGAAAAGGCTTTCATAAATGCTCCGGTTCGTCCTCCCGCAGAATCATATGTGGAGACTCCAACAGATGAGGTCATCGAAAGATTTGCCAGGGGGCTTAATGCCTACTCAATAAACCACCTGACCGATAGTGAATTTTCCAGCGGCATAAAGGATGATTTTGATGCGGTTTTGAGCATTATAGCAAGGCACCCTATGAACCAACATGAGATAGGGAGCTTCATCAATAGCAGAAGCGGAGATGATAAGGGCGTACTTGGTCGTTTAAATGAAGATGAAATGATAGACAAGCTAAAATACAAGGGCTATGTAACATACAGAATGAAGTAGAAGGGGGAGCGTTTAATGAAAATTCCTGTTCAAAGGGTGGCGGCAATTCACGACCTATCGGGTTTTGGAAGGGCATCCCTGACGGCAATCATTCCAATACTGTCTACCATGGGGATACAGGTTTGTCCTGTTCCTACAGCTGTTCTTTCCAGCCACACCGGAGATTTTACCGATTTTACATTCATCGATCTTACAGAACAGCTCGAGGCCTATGTTGCCCATTGGAAAAAGCTGGAGATTGAATTTGATGCCATATACAGCGGATTCCTTGGTTCTCCAAAACAGATTGCCATCGTATCGGACTTTATAGATTTTTTTGGAAACGATAAAAATCTTGTTCTTGTGGACCCTGTTATGGGTGACAATGGAGAGCTATATGCAACCATGGATAATGAGATGGTTCTCAAAATGAGAGAGCTTATAGGAAAGGCGGACATAATAACACCTAACTTTACAGAAGCGGCTTATTTGCTAGAGGAAGACTACGACGAATCTATAGATGCCGATGGAGTAAAGATATGGCTCAAGCGCCTTTCTGACATGGGACCGGGTACAGTTATTCTTACAAGTGTTCCTAGTCCTGAAGGTGACAAGAATACGAGCGTAATTGCCTACGACAGAAAGCATGACAAGTATTGGAAGGTGAGTTGTCGTTACATACCGGCCCATTTCCCGGGAACGGGGGATGTATTTGCGAGCATAGTGGTTGGAAGTTTGCTCCAAGGCGACAGCCTTCCAGTTGCAATGGAAAGGGCCGTGCAGTTTATAACTACGGCAATAAGGGCAAGCTATGGGTTCGAATATCCCAAGAGGGAGGGAGTGCTCCTTGAGAGAGTGCTTAACACCATAAATCTCCCTGTCATAGGAAGCAGCTACGAATTGCTGTAAGGGAATCCCAAAGAAGAGGCATCCGATAGGAGCCTCCTCTTTTGGATTTTAAGGCAATAAAAATAAGGATAGGCTGATTGAATGAAAAAAATTACTAGGAAGATGTTTGAGAAAAAAATAGAACAAATTCGGCAAAAAAAGACGAATAGATATTGAAAAAAAAAACAAAATGCCGATAGTAAAAACAACGGGTCTTTTGACCCTTAACAATAGGTATAATAAAAAAGAAATTATTTCGATTTTCAGGAGGATTTTTAATGACTATAGGGGTATTGATCGTGGACGATGCTTTGTTCATGAGACTTATGATAAAGGACATACTTGAAAAAAATGGATATGCAGTAGCGGGGGAAGCCGAGAACGGATTAACGGCTATTGAGGCCTACAAGGAACTTAAACCGGACATAGTGATGATGGATATAACGATGCCTGAAATGAACGGCATTGAAGCACTTAAGGAGATAAAGAAAATTGATCCCGCGGCAAAGGTTGTTATGTGCAGCGCAATGGGACAACATTCGATGGTCATGGAGGCCATCAATGCGGGAGCGGGAGATTTCATAGTAAAACCATTTATCGGAGAACGCGTTATTGAAGCAATCAGCAGGGTTTTGAAATAAATCCCGGCAAACGAGGTGTTTGAATGGAAAAGACATTATCACAAAAGGAAATAGATTCTTTGATTAACGCCATATCGAGCAAAAGGTTGGAACAGGACGATTTGGCAAAGTCGGAGGAAAAAAAATGGGTAAGGAAATACGATTTCAGAAGACCAAACAAGTTTTCTAAGGATCATGTTACAACCTTGAAATCGATTTATGATAATTATGCAAGAACCCTTACCAATACTTTTTCGAATTATTTGATGGCGAATGTGGATATAGAGGTTGAATCGGTAGAACAGATAAGCTACGGAGAATTCGTACGCTCAATACCGAATACAACCCTTATGGGCGTTTTCAGCATGAAGCCCTTAAATAGCCTAATGCTTATTGAGGTAAGCCCTAGGTTCGGATTCCAAATTGTGGATCTTCTTTGTGGAGGGTCGTTTCACCGAAAAATTGAATCACGTGGATTTACCGAAATCGAAATCAGCATACTCCAAGACGTTTTAACTACAATGATAAAGACAAATAAGGAATCATGGGATGACATTATGGACTTGGAGCCAGTCATGGACGGCATTGTAACAAATCCGCGGATGAACAGTGTATTTACATATGAGGAAGCGATGGCTCTCATAACATTTAATGTGGATATAAACGATGAACAGAGTCTTATGAATCTATGCATTCCGTATAGGGCCTTTGAAGGCCATATTGATAAGCTGCATTCAAACCACTACAATATTTCGGACAATATGACCAAAGGGTTCAGATACAGGTCGGACATAGAGCAGATAATAAACAAGGGGCAGGTTGATATAAGCGTGGAACTCGGCAAAACTGAAATAATGGTAAGGGATTTCATGGACCTGAGATGCGGTGATGTGCTTCAGCTTGACATAATGGCGGGAGAGCCCATGAAGCTTTATGTGGAAAAGTGCGAACATTTATATGTGCAGCCGGGGCTTTATAACAAGAAGTTGGCTGTTCAGGTTGTCGATTATGCTGGAAAGGAAGTGGAATAGATGGGCGAA
Organism: uncultured Peptostreptococcaceae bacterium; assembly: GCA_964617505.1. GTDB lineage: Bacteria > Bacillota > Clostridia > Peptostreptococcales > BM714 > BM714. The sequence goes on from CAZTZB010000057.1 coordinate 5,894, forward strand.
AAATTTTTATCTCAGGAAGAAATAGATTCTTTACTTAAAAAGAATGTGGAAGTGGACGCGTTGGAAGAAAAGGAAGATTGGGACTTGAGCTCGGATGAAAAAGATATAATGGCAGAGGTCGGAAACATATCCATGTCTGCGGCTGCGGCAACCTTGTCAAAGCTTACCGGCAGGAAGGTCGAGATAAAATCGCCAAAGGTCCTTGCAATGCGCTTCGGGAATTTGGTCAAGGAGATTGAGACGCCGCAGATTTCGTTTCAGGTTCAATTTGAGGAGGGACTGAGAGGAAACAATGTCCTTTTGATAAAAAAGAAAGATGCTTCCATCATATCCGATTTGATGATGGGAGGAGACGGAAGCAATCCAACCGAAGAATTGTCAGAAATGGAAACGGGCACGGTTTCGGAGGCAATGAGTCAAATGATAGGTTCGATTTCAATAGCCATATCGACAATGATTTCGAAAACTGTGGAGATTGAATCTCCTCTGACACAAATCTGGAAAAATGACGAAGAAATTTTAATCCAAGGCATTGAGGATGAAACCGGGATTGTAAAGATTTCATTCATGCTGATTGTCGAAGATTTGATCAATAGCGAAATAATACAATTGTATCTGCCGGATACTGCGAAAGAAATAATTGAGGAGATGCTTGACGGAACAGATAGTGAAAAGCTTGAATCGGAACAGGAAGAGGAAGCTCGAGAAGAAGATTGCGAAATCGGGCATGAAGAAGAGCACGAAGCAAGTGGTCAAGAGATATTGCAGAAAGAGGATGCTTCTGCAATGAAGTATAGCGATAGCGGGGTCAGTATACATAAGCCTGCTTTCTCAGAATTAAAGGAACAGCCTGGTCAAAGGACGCCAAGAAACATAGAGCTTATAATGGATGTTCCACTTGAACTGAGCGTTGTTTTGGGAAGGGCCCAGAAGAGCATCAGGGACATTCTTTCATTGGAGCCCGGAAGCATAGTGGAACTAAACAAGCTTGCGGAAGAACCTCTTGAAATATATGTAAACGGAAAGCATACTGCTCGTGGCGAAGTTGTAGTTGTTGACGAAAAGTTCGGAATCCGTATTACGGACATACTTAGCGCTGAAGATAGGGTCAGGAAACTGGTATAGGGAAAAACAAAAAACGGTGTAAACAAAGGGACTTGAAATGCCGATAAGATAATAAAGGAAGATCTGAGAGCTGATAAAAGGTGGGATGACATGAAGATTGATAGAATCGGATACGCGCAGATTGTGCAAAAACTTGAAAAAAACAGGGAAGTGAAGAAGTCGGACAGATCGCCCGAAGGGAAAGATACAATTGTATTGTCCGATGCTTCAAAAAAAATCAAAGAGTACGCGGACATAGCAAGGACAATGGAATCTTCGAATATTGACAAGGTTGAGGCTATAAAGTCCAAGCTTGCCTCCGGAACCTACAAGATTTCATCAAAAGAATTGGCGAATCGCATACTGTCTGAAATAAAAGAGCAAATGAGCGAGGGCAAATAGAGTGGAGCGCTTGCTGGAAAAACATGAGAAATTGCTAGGGAGACTCGCGGCTTTGCTAAAAGAGGAAAAAGAAGTTCTTGTGCATGAAAACGGGAAACGGCTTGCTGAAATCGTGATGCTAAAGGAAGGCCTGCAGGACGAGTTGGAGCACATGGAAGCCGACAGAAAAGAAGAGTGGGGAGGCATGTCCCTTAAAGAAATGGCCGCTAAGATGGATGACAAAAGTGGCAGGGAACTCATAAAAAAAGGCAAAGCCATAGGCAGGATATTAAAGGAAATAAGGGAGCTTCAGGAGACAAACATGATGCTTACGCGTCAATCAGTCGCATATTCCCAAAAGCTTATGGACATATTGCAGAAAACGGTAAGAAAGAGCGGAATCACATACGGACAAAACGGAGCCGTGGCAAATAGGCAAGGAATCATGGCATCCATAGACAGGTCGGTTTAGGGGGAAAGAAATGTCAGGTATATTTCAAACATTCAACGTGGCAAAACTTGGAATGCAGGCTCAACAGAATGCCGTCAACACGGCGAGCCACAACATTGCAAACGCGAATACAGAAGGCTTCTCCAGGCAGAGGGTCAATCTTCAGACTACCCTACCCTTTACATACGCGGGAATAGGCCAATTCGGGACAGGGGTAGAGGTCGGGTCTATAACACGCACAAGGGACGAGTTCCTTGATACCCAGATACGCCTCGAAAACGCTATGGATGGCCGCTATAAGACAGACGGAGCCGCCCTTGAGCAGGTTGAAATGATATTTATGGAGCCCAGCGACACGGGGCTTAATTCTGCCTTGGACGAATTCTGGAATTCGTGGCAGGAGCTCAGCAAGACACCTGAAAACTCAAACGCGAAAACAATAGTGGCGCATAGCGCTGCTTCATTGACGGATATGGCAAACCATATGGACGGACAGCTTGAGACACTTAAAGCGGATCTGACGACCTTGCAGGCTTCAACAGTAAAGGATGCGAATGTCCTGCTAAGCCAGATAAACGATACTAATGATCAAATATATAGGGTTAAGCTAAAGGGTCTTGAGCCCAATGATTTGATGGACAGAAGAGACCTTTTGGTGGATCGCCTTTCATCGATAGTGGACATAAAAACAAGCATAAATGAATATGGAAGCATGGAAATAAGCAATAGAGAAACGGGAAAGATTCTACTCAATGCAAATCCCAAGGAAACGGCAGAGGTGGAGATGTCTGTAGTAAAGACTGCGGCCTACGATGATGCTGCGGGAGAATGGACGCTAACGGTTTTCCGAAAAGGAGACTCGACGGAGCCATTAAAGACGGTGACCCTTGCCGGAGCGCCGGATGCTTTCTGCATGGGCGATGTTCTACTGACCGATCCGCTTGAGGATTGGGACGACGGAGCCGTTACGCTTTCAAAGCTTCCTCTTGAGGAGGGCGAGCTGGCAGGCAATTCCTTGGGGATAGAAAGGATCGGAGAATATCAAAACCGCCTTGATTCCCTTATGAACGGAATAGCCCAAGGGGTCAACACAATCCATAGCGAAACGGGTCAAGCCTTCTTTACGATTTCAGGAACGGCTACTGAGTTTTCGGCAGGAAACATTACCGTAAATGAGAATATAATGAACGATGTAAATCTTGTGCAGGCGGGAGAAATTGCAGGCGGCCCCGCAGGCGACGGAAGCAGGGCGCTTGCCATAGCAGGGCTTAGGAATGGACGCTTCAATGTGGAAAACATTGAAGGGGACATAGCAGGTTATATTTCCGGGGAAATGACCATCCCATCAAATGCAGCCGGTAGGAGTTTTGACAGCTTTTACAAGGACCTTATAGCCACCATTGGAATAGAGAGCCAAGATGCGATAAGGGGCTCTGAGAACCAAGAGGCTCTTTTGCTCCAACTAAATCAGCGAAAGGAATCAATTTCAGGGGTTTCCATAGACGAGGAAGTGGCCAGCCTCATACAATACCAGACTGCCTACCAGGCCAATGCAAGGGTTATGGAAACGCTTAGCCTGATGCTTGACACACTCATCAATGGCCTTGGCGCTTAGGAGGATTCTATGAGAATCACAAATGGAAGCATAATGAACAACTATCTATACAATCTGAATAATAATCTGGAGAATATGCAGAAGTACCAAAACCAACTCTCGACGGGCAAAGAAATCTCCAAGCCCTCGGATGCGCCTTTCCTTGCGACCAAGGCAATGAACCTTCATACATCACTGGACAGAAACGAGCAGTATCTAAAGAACATTGAGGATTCCATAGGCTGGACGGAGATGACTGACAGCGCATTGGGGGATATAACCGATATAGTTCAAAGGATACGCGAGTTGACGGTCTATGGCGCCAACGGTTCTTTGGCGGATGCTGACATGGAGGCTATTGCCATGGAAGTTGAGCAGAACATAGAGGGACTTGCTCAAATCGGAAATACCAACTATGACGGCCGCTATGTCTTGGCGGGTCAGGAGACTACAAGTCCGCCATTTTCTGTGTCGGGGAATATGCTTTCATACTCCGGGGATGCCGGACTTCTTGATAGGGAGCTTTCCGAAAATGTAAGCATGTCTGTAAATGTTTCGGGCAACCGCATAATGGACGGGGGGTCCGAATCGCTTCAGGATACACTAAAGAATATAATGGATAGATTGCAATCGGGTCAGGGCGGGGAGCTTTCATCCGATTCCTTGGAGAAACTTGACGAACATCTGGAAAATATTCTAAGCGTTCGCGCGGAGATTGGGGCCAAGTGCAATCGCCTTGAGTCCGCCAAGTCCAAGAACGAGGCGGAAACCCTAAACATGACAGAGCTGCTTTCAAAGACCGAGGACATAGATATAGCTGAAAAGATAATGGAATTTTCCATGATGCAGAGCGTCTACCAGTCATCTTTGGCTACAGGGGCTAGAATCCTTCAGCCGTCGCTGTTGGATTATCTATAAAAAAGGGAAGGGGTCTTGATTAAGTGATAAGGGATACTAAGATTTTAGGAAGCATAGAAGTGGACGAGGGGTCTGTCATAAGTTTTGAGGAAGGCCTGCTGGGCCTTGAGGATTATAAGGAATATGCGCTCATAGAGCTTCCGGACAACGATAAGTTTCTGTGCCTTCAAAGCATGGAAGATTCGGGACTTGCATTTTTTGTAATAAACCCATGGGATTTCTTCCCGGATTATGAGGTAGACATACCGGACGGCGAGATGGCGGCTATAGGTATAAATGGACCGGAGCAGGCGAGAATCTATTGCATACTGACGGTTTCCGGGGAAATAAAGGACATGACTGCAAACCTGCTTGCCCCCCTTGTAATAAACGGTGAAAAAAATAGAGGAAAACAGCTCGTGCTTGCTGAATCTATATATAATACCAAACATCGGCTCTTTAAGAAAAAAGGGGTGTAGCTTTTGTTAGTACTCAGCAGAAAGGAAAATGAGGGCATAGTCATAGGAGACGGAATAGTCGTCCGCGTCATCGCCATAGAAGACGGGCGGGTAAGGCTCGGAATTGATGCCCCAAGGGATGTAACGATTCACAGAGAGGAAATTTTCGAGACCATAAAAAATGAGAATATTGAGGCTGCCAAGGTGCTTCCGGGAATGATGGATGTGCTTAAGGAGCTCAAGAATCTATAGATGAAAGAAACCGAAAAATTGCGGTTTCTTTTTTATTTCATATTTTTTTTATAAAAAAGCTAAACAAATGGATTCATCCTCCGATATAAACATTAGACGAAGTCTTCGGCCGAAGCTT
>CAZTZB010000058.1:0-10859 GCA_964617505.1 uncultured Peptostreptococcaceae bacterium
ATCATTTCATCGGGCGATTTGCCAAGCATCCATGACTCGAAGGTTTTTTCTCCGAAGCCTTCCTTTGCAGAAGCGACAAGTATTATTATCCCGCCATCTTTTACAGCATGTTTTGAGTTATCAAGCCCCTTCTGGGATTGATAGAGGTTTATATCCTTGGGAAATCCCCCAGGAGAGGCTATAACAATATCTGCTTTTTTCTCAATGCTTATTCCATACATATCGTCGAGAAATCTGCATCCCACTCTATGCGCGGCGATATAATCGCCTGCTACAGCCTTAACTATTTGCTTCTTGCTATCCAAGACAACATTTACTATGAAATCAATTACAATATGCTCGCCAACCTCATCTATGTCCTGCCTGACTGGGTTTGTATCGAGATTACCTGCATGGGCTTCTTTTTTTGTCATGTTTGAATGGTTTGCCTGAATCGCCTCATGGCTCGACACTCCAGGCATAATAGCCTTGGCTCCACCGGAATAACCAGCAAAGTAATGGTATTCTATATTTCCGAGGCAAATTCTTCTGTCCGCATTTACAACAGGTTCGAATACATCAACCGGCGTTCCGTTCTTGCACCGGCCTAGATTGACGCACCTCTTCATATCGCTATCGATTATTGTTATCGCGCTATCGCACAAAGCCTCACCGATAAGCATTTTTTTCTCATCCTCGGTATGGCCTCTATGGCTACCGAGCGCGAGAATAATCGTCATGTCCTCTTCCCTAACTCCCGCAGACTTTATCTCCTCTACTACCGAAGGCAAAACCACTTTGCTAGGCATGGGCCGGGTTATATCGCTCGTTATGATGACAATTTTTTCGCCAGCTTTAACTATGTCACGAAGCCTCTTTGATCCAATTGGATTCTCAAGAGCTCGCCTTACCTCATCCTCACCTGTAAGCTCTGTTTTTACTTCATTGGGAAGCAATTCGCCACAAAAATTTTTATCTTCGATTTCTACAGAAAGATTTCCTTTGCCGAATTTCAGTTCATGTACCATTTGTGCCCTCTTTTCAAAATAAGGTCTTTTAAATTCTATATTCTAGCTATTCCCGACTCAATTGCCGCTTTTTTTACTGCCTCAACTATCTTCTCTGTATATCCTTTGCTAAAAGGTTTCGGCAATATATGATCAACGTTTAAATCGTCTCCTACAGCTTCAGCCAAGGCTTTAGCAGCGGCCATTTTCATAGCTTCATTAATATCGGATGCTCTAACATCAAGCGTTCCTCTGAATATCCCTGGAAAAGCCAATACATTATTTACCTGGTTGGGATAATCGCTTCTTCCTGTACCAACAATATACGCCCCTGCCTCTTTTGCAAGCTCAGGCATTATTTCCGGTTCCGGATTTGCCATGGGAAAAACAATAGCTTTGTCATTCATTGACGCGACCATCTCTTTTGTTACTAGGTTTGGTGCTGATACCCCAATGAAGATATCTGTATTTTTCATTGCATCTTGCAATGTTCCCTCTTTATTCTCCTTGTTTGTCATTTCTGACAACTCTTTTTTATACTTATCCAAATTTTCTCTGTTTATACTTATGATTCCCTTTCTGTCACACATCAAAATATCCTTGATTCCCAGGTTTATAAGAAGCTTGGCAATAGAATTACCTGCCGCGCCTGAGCCATTAATAACAACCGTTGAATCTTCGAATTTCTTCCCCGCCAATTTCAGAGAATTGATTATGGCAGCCGCGCAAACAACAGCTGTTCCATGCTGATCATCATGAAAAATCGGTATATCCATAATTTTTTTCAATTTTCTTTCTATCTCGAAGCACCTTGGTGCAGATATATCCTCTAGATTTATCCCTCCAAATACCGGTTCCATCAGTTTTACTGTCTTGACTATCTCATCAACATCATTTGTTTCCAGACAAATTGGAAAAGCGTCGACATTACCAAATTCCTTGAAAAGAACACATTTTCCCTCCATTACTGGAATGGATGCTTTTGCGCCAATATTTCCTAGGCCAAGCACAGCTGAGCCATCGGATACAACAGCTATCAAATTCGATTTAGATGTATAATCATAAACTGTCGCCTCGTTTTTATGAATTTCTCTACAGGGTTCCGCAACTCCCGGTGTATAAGCAATGGAAAGGTCTGTTTCATTTCTTACTTCAATTTTACTTTTAATGGAAATCTTTCCCGTTAGTCTTTTATGCATTTCTAGCGCCATTTTGTTATAGTCCATTTTTATATTCTCCTATTCTCAAAGTATATTCTTTAAAATATCAACTATATCAACTGTGCTTTCAGCAATATGAACACCTGCAGCAGCCAATAACTTTTCCTTGTTTGCAGCGCTTCCCGTTCCATCGGCGGAAACAATTGCACCTGCATGTCCCATGCTTCTACCTTTAGGTGCATTTTTCCCTGCAATCATCGCTATCACTGGTTTTGAAGCATTATTTTTTATATATTCCGCGGCAAGTTCTTCTTCATTTCCGCCTATTTCACCTATTAAAATAATCGCTTTCGTTTTTTCATCAGCTTCATATAAAGGCAATAACTCTACAAATGTTGACCCGGGAATCATATCCCCACCGACGCCGATGACAGTTGACTGTCCTATGCCATTTTCAGTCATCATCGCTACCGTCTCATAGCAATTTGTCGCGCTTCTTGACATCACGCCTACACTTCCAGGCGTGAATATAGTATGAGCCATAAAGCCTGCTTTTGATTCTCCCGGTGAAATTATTCCAAATGAATTTGGACCCACGATTCTGCAATTTCTACTTTTTGCAAGATGATAAACATTCATCATATCTTGAACGGGTACATGCTCGGCAATCGTTAGAATTAATTCAACATTTGCATCGATAGCCTCATAAATTCCCGCTATTGTGTATTTTGCAGGTACGAAAAGAATCGATGTATTGCCTCCTGTTTTTTCAACAGCTTCTCTAACAGTATCAAATACCGGAATACCTAGAATCTCCTGTCCACCCTTACCTGGCGTAACACCCGCAACAACATTCGTTCCATAGTTAAGCATCTGCTCAGCGTGAAATGTTCCTTCTCTTCCTGTAATGCCTTGGATAATCAATTTAGTGTCTTTATCGATTAGTATGCTCATTACTATTTCCTCCTCTTAACTAATTCAGCAACGCCTTCTACTAATCCATTTACTGATACCACTTGACTACCAATGGATTGAATGGTTCTGACACCATCCGCTTTATTTGTTCCTTCTAATCTGACAATAACACAATAATCGCTAGAGGTTTTTTTCATGGCCTCTTTAACGCCTCTTGCAACTTCATCACACCTTGTTATTCCACCAAAAATATTTATATACACGTACTTGATATTTGGATTTAGCATAACAATCCTGACCGCTTCTTTTATACGGTCAGCAGTTGCTCCTCCACCTAGGTCAAGTGCCGCCCCCACCTTTATATTTTCTTTTGAAATCAAATCTATACTAGACATCAACATTCCCGAACCATTGCTAATAACGGCAATATCACCATCTTCTTCAATGGGAATGTATAAAAATCTATATTTTCTGGCTTCTAGTAGCAATTCTTCTTCTTGAAGATCTTCTCTATAATCCAAAATCCTCTTTTGGCGATGCAAGGCGCTGTCATCAATATCGACTTTACCATCTAGAGCCACTAGCTGATAATCTTTAGTGATGATAAGTGGGTTGATTTCTGCTAGTAATGCATCTGTCTCAGTAAACATTTCATACAAATTCTTAAGGAATTCAAACAATGGTTTGATAATTTTCTTATCTACACCCGCTTGATTAACTAGGTAATATGCATCATATTCTCTAACGCCAATCACAGGGTCAATTGTCACCTTGATGATGGCTTCCGGATTATTTTGAGCCGTATCTTCAATATCGACTCCCCCTTCAGCGCTAAAGATAATCATTGGTTTCTTGCTCAAACGATCTAGCATGATACTGAGGTACAATTCTTTAATATAGTCTGCCTTTTCAACAAGCATCAATTTGTTTACTCTATGTCCCTTTAAATCTGAATATAATAATTTCTCGCAGATGGGTTTAATTTCTTCTATATTCTCTGCAAACTTAATGCCACCTGCTTTTCCACGTCCACCCACTTGTACTTGCGCTTTGACAACTAAAGGAAATTGTAATTCCCCTACTGCATCTTCGATATCCTTCACATTGTCAATGACGACACCATTCATAACAGACATATTAAATTGTTTAAAGGTTTCCCTTGCTTGATATTCCATCAGTTTCATGTCATCACCTACTTTTTATTATTTCGATTTTTAAGTTCTTCAATTGCCATATCATAGCCTAGTGATAAGGCTTCCATATTCTTTTCGATAAATTTTGCCTTGATATATTTCTTAACTGATTCTTCCATGCTTTTAAGGCTTATTGCTTTATGAACACCACATAGATATCCCAAAACAATTACATTTGTAAATAATGCTGCTCCAAATTTTTCTATACTGATTTGACTGAAGGCCGCAGTATATACATCGACGCCCTCATTATCTTTCTTAAACTGATCCGTTATTTCCTTCTCAGTATAAAAAGAATCAACAATAACAGTTCCATCACTTTTAACTGTAGGACTGTATTTTTTAAAGGCCTCTTCGCTAAGCATCATCAACAGATCCGGATGATCCACTTCAAGATAGTTGACTTCTGACTCAGAGTAGATTAATTCTCCCTTCGAGGCTCCGCCACGTGCTTCAATACCATATGATTGAGTTTGTAATACTTTAAAACCTTCTAAAGATAGTGCGTTAGCGCAAATAATACTTGAAATAACGACACCTTGGCCCCCATAACCACTAAATGTAACTTCTGTTTTGCCCATAATTTATCCCTCCAGGTTAAAAATATCTATTTCACATCGTCCGCATTAATTTCAATATTTGCTTGGCTAATCTTTTCTTCCAGTTCGAGATATAATTCGTCCAAAGTCGGCTTTTTAATATTTACAAATTCACCAATAACAAATTTACCTTGAAGCTCTTCCGGAGTCATTTTATCAGCTGCAGCTTGCATTACCGTGCTATTTTTTATATCCATTAGCATGTCTGATGGATTGCTTACTTTATTTCTTCTACCAAATTGTGTCGGGCAACTTGTAATGGCCTCGACAACAGAAAAGCCCTCATGCTGAATCGCATTTTTAATGACCTTTTGCAAGTGTCTTACATTATACGCATCACTTCTTGCCACATAAGTCGCCCCGGCACCTTCAACCAATTTGCATATATCAAATGTATGCTCAAACATTCCAAATGGAGAAGTTGTCGTCATAGCATCTTTTGGAGTCGTTGGCGCATATTGGCCACCTGTCATTCCATATATTGCATTCTTGGAAATAATCGCCGTTATATTGATATTTCTTCTTGCAGCATGAATCATATGATTGCCGCCTATTGCCACAGCATCTCCATCGCCCATGAATACTATTACATTTACATCCGGACGCGCCAATTTAATTCCCGTTGCGAAAGCAAGCGCTCTTCCGTGAGTAACTCTTAATACGCTGAAATCTAAAAATGTAGGTATTCTTCCTGCGCAGCCAATCGCACATACGAGTACCGTCTTGTTTTTATCCAATTTCAATTCATCAGCCATTTTTACAAATGCATTGGTTACTGTTCCATGTGTACATCCTGGACAAATGAACAATGGAAATTCTTCTTCTTTAATATAATTATCGATGTACATTTTCAGTCTCCTTTACACTTTCAATAATATCTTCAGGTTTAATTATCGAACCATTGATAATATTCAATTTTTTTACCACTGTATCTTTCCCAACCGACTCAACAATCATATGATACATTTGGCCTCTATTTAGTTCCGCTACAACAATCGACTTGACTTGATCTCCATATTTTCCAACTTCTTTATAATTAAAAGGCCATATTGTGATTGGTCTATATAGACCTGCCCGAATGCCCTCTTCTCTTAATTTCTTGACAGCCTCTTTCGCAGAGCGAGCAACAGAGCCGTAGGCTACAATCAAATACTCAGCATCCTCACACATATATTTTTCACTATCAAATATATCTTCTTGGTTTAACTCAACTTTATCATTTATTCTTGTAATACAACTATCGATATACTTTGCTCTTAAATCAGGCATTCCCTTCTCATTGTGATGCATGCCATTAATCGCATAGCGATATCCTTCATCATTGGCAAAGGGCACCAATGCTACCATACCGTTATCCTCTACAACATATGGTTTATATTCTTCAACGCTTCTTGTTGTTTTCTGTCTATCAATAACCTCAATATCATCGTATTTTTCAATGTCAACGCTCTCACGCATATGTCCCAGTGTCTCATCCATCAATAATACAACCGGAGTCATATATTTTTCTGCATAATTGAAGGCTTTAACCGTCGTTGTATAAACTTCTTCTACAGAACTTGGGTACAAAACAATCTTTAATGTGTCCCCGGATGTTCCATAACGAGTTTGCATAATATCGCCTTGTCCAGTTTTAGTTGCTCCACCTGTACTTGGACCACTCCTTTGAACATCAACGATGACACATGGAATTTCCGCCATACTAGCATAACCGATATTCTCTTGTTTTAAATCAAAGCCAGGTCCACTAGTGATTGTGATTGATTTTTTACCCATTACAGAAGCACCTATCACTGCACCCATGCTTGCAATTTCATCTTCCATCTGGATACATCGGCCCTTATTCTCATAAATTCTAGCTGATAGTATTTCCATAATCTCAGATGAAGGTGTAATCGGATAACCTGCACAAAATTGAACATTAGCTTTCAATGCTCCTAATGCGCATGCCTCGTTTCCTTGTATGAATTCAAACTTACTCATTATTCCGCCTCCTCTAAATGAATTGCTAAATCCGGACATCTCATTTCGCACATTTGACAACCCACGCATAATTCAGGTGAAGCAACGTAAACCGACTTCTTCTCATCCATTGCGAAAACTCCCTTTGGACAAAATGTCAGGCAAATGCCGCAGTTCTTACAAAAATCTTTGCGTATAACTGGATACTTTTTCATTTCATATACCTTCCTTTTTTAATCTTTTTTCAACTTAATTTATTTTTCGACTTCTTTAACGCTATTACTTCAAGAGGGCTAGTGCTTTTTCCAATTTATCCATTCCCTCGATAAGCTGTTCCATTGAATTGGAATACGCCATACGAAGATTATCAGGCGATTCAAATGCAATTCCCGGCACTACTGCAACTTTCGCTTGATCAAGAATAAATTCTGTCATATCTATCGAATCCTTTACCAACTTGCCTTCATAGCTCTTTCCAAAATACTTTGATACATTAGGCATAAGATAGAAGGCTCCATCTGCCGGTGCGCAGCTAATATCCTGCATTTCATTCAAGCGTTTTGTAAGATATTTTCTACGCTTGTCAAATTCAAGCCTCATTACTTCTATTGATTCCTGATCACCCAAAAGAGCTTCAATAGCGGCTATTTGCGAGATAGAATTCGTACCTGACGTTATATGGCTTTGCAAGGCATTCATCGCTTTTATTATTCTGATTGGTCCTGCTCCATATCCTATTCTCCATCCAGTCATTGCGTATGCCTTTGAAAAACCGTTTATGACAATTGTTTTAGCCTTTATTTCTTCTGATATTGCAGCAATACTGACATGTTTTTTCCCTTCATAAATCAATTTTTCATAAATTTCATCGGAAATAATATAGAAATCATTTTCCACTGCCATTTTCCCCAATTGCTCCAAGGAATCAAAGCCATAAACGGCTCCAGTAGGGTTGTTGGGCGTATTAATCAAAACCATTTTAGTCTGTTCCGTGATTGCTTTTTCAATGTTTTCAAGGTTTAACGCAAAATGTTCTTCCTCAAGTGTTTCTACAAATACAGGAGTAGCTCCCGCCATTTTTACCATCTCTACATAACTCACCCAGCATGGCGTTGGGATAATGACTTCATCTCCCTCTCCGCATAATGCGAGCACTGCATTTATTAATGATTGTTTCGCTCCTGTACCAACTGTTATTTCACTTGGATCATAAATTAGATCATTATCATCTTTAAGTTTTTTAGCTATGGCCTCTCTTAATTCAAACATGCCATTTACAGCAGTATATTTTGTAAAACCATCATCAATAGCTCCTTTTGCAGCCTCACAAATGTTTAATGGTGTTTTAAAATCAGGTTCTCCTACATTAAGCGCCGTAATAATTTGACCCTTTCTCCTATACTCTGCCACTTTTGCTGTAATTTCTACCGTAACTGATCCTTTAATGTTCTTTGCCCTTTGACTTAACATGTAAATTTTTTCTCCTTTCTTTTTGATATCAATCCATTATAGCCAACTTAAATTTTACCTTTCTCAATTATTGCTTTAATTGTAAAAGTGAACACGTTTTTCATGATTGCTAATCCACTTATTCTATATATCTTCCCCATGCGAAATTATTGGGTTAAGTGTCCTTTTTTCTCCGTTTGCTACGTGATTGTATACAGCACGCGCTGCCTCATCGGCATTTCTATGCTTAATAGCATTTATTATTTCCAAATGCTCCTCAATTATCATTAACACATCTCTTTTATTGAGGCCCTCGTAAGATTCAGAATATCTTGTTCTCATGGAATGCTCCTCCATAGCAACCATTATGCTTTTCATATATTCATTCTCTAGATGCTTATGTAGAAGTCCATGCAAGCTCTTGTCTGCCTTAATATACTTTTCATAATCAGTCATATTATTCGTTACTTCACTGATTAATTTTTCAACCTCAAGAATCTCTTCCAATTGGATTTTCTCAATAGTCATTCTGATGGCAAAGGGCTCCATCAAAAGCCGTGTTTCATATATCTCTTTTATGCCTTTTTCCGTAATTGGAGCAACATGATACCCCTTCCTTGGAACATTAACAACAAATTGTTCCTGTTCAAGCTTGTTTAATGCCTCCCTTATAGGCGCCCTGCTAATATTCATTTCTCTTGCAATCTCCATCTCAACCAAAGTATCCTCCGGTCTCAATTTTCCGTTTAATATTGCATCCTTAATACTTGTATAAACTTCTTCTTTAATCGTACTACCGGTAATTCTTTCGAACACCTTCATGCGATATCCTCCCTCTATACTTTAAAACGATGTACATTGTCGACAATCTACAGCACCTATCTGTAGTTTAATGTCATTTTCCATAGCTGTCAATAGCTATTTCCACAGTAATATTAAATTGACAATCAATTAGTCATACTCTAAACTATACTTAGAATATAGACAACTGTCGACAGTAGCTTATCGACTTGACCTTATCTCCTTTTAAAAAGAAAACAATTTTGTAGGATGGCGATATAATTGAAGAATACTAATAAGATATGAATAATAAAATATTCTATTGCAAATGGAGGATACTATGAGTTTTATTGATGATACATTAAAAGATGTCCCACTGCCAAAGATTGTTAAAATTGAGCAATATTTTGATTCTGCCTATATAAAAAACATTTATGAATATATTGAAAACAACCTTGTTCATCTTGCTGGATATAAGAATATCCAGAAGGGGCAAAGTATTGCTGTAACAGGTGGAAGCAGGGGTATTAATTCCATAGATATAATTACTAAGGCAGTTTGCGATATGGTCAAAAAAAGGGGAGCTTATCCCTTTATCGTCCCCGCGATGGGTAGTCATGGCGGCGCAACTGCAGAGGGACAAATCGAAGTATTGAAAACGCTTGGAATAACTGAAGAAACAATGGGCGTGCCAATTAAATCTTCTATGGAAGTAGTAAAGATAGGCGAAATAATGAATGGCAGACCCGTATATTTGGATAAATATGCAAATGAAGCTGATGGAATAATTCTAATTAATAGAATCAAAGCACATACATCATTTAGAGGTATTTATGAAAGTGGCTTAATGAAAATGCTAGCTATAGGCCTTGGCAAACAGCTAGGGGCGGCGCATTATCATCAAACCGGATTTAAATATTTTCCGGAAGTAATTGAAAAAGTTGGACCTGAAGTTCTAAAGAAGAAAAATATTTGTTTTGGAGTAGGGATAATTGATAATAGTTACGGTAAAATATCAGAAATTGCATTGCTTAACTCAGATGAAATCGTCGAAAAGGAAAAAGACCTTTTGGTAAAAGCCAACAGCTTAATGCCTAGACTTTTTTTTGATCAGGCAGATGTACTTATTGTAAAAGAGAGCGGTAAAAATATTAGTGGTACAGGTATGGATTCAAATATTATTGGTAGATTCAATAACAAGCACTATACAGGGAATATTGAATTAACGAAGATAGCAGTACTTGATTTGTCTGAAAAGAGTCATGGCAATTTTAACGGTATGGGTTTAGCGGATTTTACTACAAAACGTGTCTATGAAAAAATGGATTTTGAAACAACATATCCTAATGCCCTTACCGCTACTACAGTTTTAACAGTTAAAATTCCGATGATACTTCCAACTGATGAAATGGCAATAAAGGCAGCAATCAAGACTTGCAATATTTTAGATTTAAAGAAATGCAGATTCGCAATAATTGAAAATACGAAAAATATGAAAACAGTATATGTTTCGGAAAATATGATTGAAGAGGCTAAGAAAAAAAATGTTGAAATTTTAAGTGAAGCAATAGAAATACCTTTTAGTAAAGACAGAAGTATGACTCTTGATTTTAACTAAATATAGAAGTTGATTCAATCTAAAAGGATAGTTGTTTTAAAAGGTTTATTGTATGGTGTTAGTGAGAAATCACTAGCATCATTTTTATTGCAAGAAAAAAAACAAATGGCAAACACTCAGTAAGATGAATCCTCTTTTTTTATTTTTACGCAAAAAAAGATCCGGAGAATCTTTTCTCCGAACCTTTCTATATAAAA
>CAZTZB010000059.1:0-10686 GCA_964617505.1 uncultured Peptostreptococcaceae bacterium
TCCTACCGAACTTGGTATTACCATAGGAAAGGCGCTTGAAATAAGCTCCGAATTCAAGTCCCTTTATGATTCCGACAGAAACGCCAAGTATCTAATAGACAATGCCCTAAAGCTTGAAGGCATGCCCCGCCACGCCTCAACACATGCGGCAGGTGTGGTAATTTCAAAGGATGCCATTGATGAATACGTTCCTCTTTATCTTCATGACGACAGTGTAGTTACCCAGTTTACAATGTCCAACCTAGAGGAGCTTGGGCTTTTAAAGATGGACTTTTTAGGTCTTAGAAACCTAAGTGTAATAAAGAATGCCCTTAAATTCATAGAAGTCAGTAAGTGTAAAAAAATTGACCTTAACTCCATAACCTTTGACGACGCCGACGTATTTGAAATGATTAGCAAGGGAGACACCTTGGGAGTATTTCAACTCGAAAGCGCCGGCATGCGACAGTTTATGAAGGAACTAAAGCCCGAAAGCTTTGAGGATATAATAGCTGGAATTTCTCTCTTTAGACCAGGCCCAATGGATTCGATACCGACATATATAAAAAATAAAAACAATCCTAAGGGAATAAAATATGTGCATGAGAGCCTAAAAAATATTCTTGACGTAACCTACGGATGCCTTGTATATCAAGAGCAGGTAATGCAGGTTGTAAGAGAACTCGGCGGATACAGCTTTGGTCGTAGCGACCTGGTGCGCAGGGCAATGAGCAAGAAAAAGATGCAAGTAATGCAGAAGGAAAGAGAGTATTTTATACACGGCAAGAAAGGTGAAGACGGTAAAATCGAAATAGAGGGATGCATGCGCAAAGGTATTCCTGAGGACGCGGCAAATAAAATTTACGACGATATGATAGACTTTGCAAAATACGCCTTCAATAAGAGCCATGCCGCGGCCTATGCCATACTGGCCTACCAAACGGCATATCTCAAGTACTACTACCCCGTTGAATTTATGGCGGCTCTCCTTACAAGCGTTACAGGAAACTCTGCTAAGGTGGCCCAATACATTCAGGACTGCAAGCGTATGGGTATAAATGTTCTGCCTCCTGACATAAACACCAGCTACAAGCATTTTACAGTTAACAATGGCAACATAAACTTTGGACTGCTTGCAATAAAGAATGTTGGAAAGGGAATAATAGCATCAATAATAAGCACAAGAAAATTGGCTACCTACAAGAGTTTTATAGATTTTTGCGAAAGCGTTGATAGCTCCGAGCTAAACAAGCGTGCGGTTGAAAGCATGATAAAATCCGGGGTTTTCGATAGCCTTAAGGTAAATAGGTCCCAACTTCTTGGATGCTTTGAAAAAATAATAGAGGGTATACAAAGAGACAAAAGGAGAAATGTAAAGGGGCAGGTCTCGCTATTTGACATGGGTTCCGAAGAAACCATAGATGCCCTAAGATATGATAAGATACCCGAAAGAGACGAGTTCCCGATGAAAACACTGCTTGCCTTTGAAAAGGAAATGCTGGGAGTATATATAAGCGGACACCCCCTTGGAGAATATGAGGAAATGATTGGGCGCAGTAAATTTGTTAGCTCCTCAGAAATGAAGGAACCCCAAGAAATAGGAGTGCCCTCAAGGGTAAAAGACAATGACCTTATATACGCAACTGGCGTTATAACGGCAGTGCAGAAAAAATTTACTAAAAATAACAACCGAATGGCTTTCTTGCAGGTGGAGGACCTCTTCGACAGCTTTGAAGTAATAGTGTTTCCAAACGTATACGAGAGATGCATTTCATGCATAGAGGAAGACAAAATAATTATCGTCTACGGAAAGATAAGTTTTAAAGAAGAAGAGGAACCTAAAATACTTGCAGAAAACATATGCGAGCTTAACGAGGAAAACATAAAAGGCGTAGGCAAGATGGGCAGGTCTTCTTCTAAACACACATACAAGTACAACAATAAAACGGATCTTGTAAAGGAAAAACCACCCAAAGAGGAAAGCAAGCTTTATATTAAGATAAAGCACTACGACAGACTTATTTTGCAGTCCATAAAAAAGATAATCTCTAATTATAGTGGTGCTACTTCTGTCTATATATACGTTGAGGATCAAGAAAAATCTTTTGAGGCTAGCAAAAATCTCCGCGTGGCTCCAAGTGAAGAGCTTATAAAAACACTCAAAATGGCATTGGGAGATGAGTGCGTAAAGCTTGTGTAAAAAACACAAAAATACTAATTATCGGGGGTTGTAAAATGATTAGAAAAATAGGCGTATTTACAAGCGGAGGAGACGCTCCGGGAATGAATTCGGCATTACGCGCAATCGTGCGCTACGGAAAGTACATGGGTATTTCCATAATGGGAATACAGAGAGGCTACGCTGGATTAATAGAAGGAGACATGCATGAAATGGACCTTTCCTCTGTGGCTGATATAATCCATCGTGGCGGAACAGTTTTAAAGACTTCAAGGAGTGAAGAGTTTAAGACTGAAGAGGGTTTCAAGAAAGCGCTTGAAATTGTTAAAATATTCGATTTGGACGCCCTCGTGGCAATAGGTGGAGACGGTACCTACAAGGGCCTGCAGAAGCTGAGCGAGAGCGGAGTACCAGTTATTGGGCTTCCGGGAACCATAGACAACGACTTCGGATACACAGATGTAACCATAGGTTTCGATACGGCAGTAAACACAGTTGTTGATGCTATTTCGAACCTGAGGGATACGTCAGTTTCTCATGGGCGTATAAACATCGTGGAGGTCATGGGGAGGTATTGTGGCGATATAGCTCTTCATGCCGGATTGGCCGGTGGGGCGGAGAATGTAATTATCCCTGAAATATACTACGACACGGATGACATATGTAGAAAAATAATTGAATGCAGAAATCGAGGGAAGATACACAGCCTCATAATAGTTGCTGAAGGAGTAGGCAAACCCTACGAGCTGGCAGAGGAAATAAAGACTAAAACGGGCTATGAAACACGCGTTTCAATACTTGGATATCTACAGAGGGGAGGTTCTCCGTCAGCCTTTGACAGAATATTGGCGGCTAGACTAGGGGCAAGAGCAATAGATCTGCTTATGGAAGGGAGCTACGGAAGGGCTGTTGGAATAAAGAACAGTCAGATTATAGATGTGCCGCTTGAAAACGTGTTCGATTATAAAAAGATTACAAACGAGGAGTACTACCGTCTTATAGGTATTCTTTCAAAATAGAGGGGGCACAGTTCATGAGAAGAACAAAAATCGTATGTACAATTGGACCTGCCAGCGAAGACAAGGAGCTTTTCACGGAAATGGTGAAAGCGGGGCTCAATGTTGCTCGCCTAAATTTTTCCCATGGTACACACGATGAGCATAAAAAACGAATAGAAATGATAAAGGAAGTCAGGCGCGAACTAGATCTTCCAATAGCCATAATGCTCGACACCAAGGGCCCTGAAATAAGAACCGGGATTTTTGAGAATGGCTACGCGGAACTGAAAACGGGCGAACTTTTTGAAATAACGGTGCGTGACATATTGGGAAATAACTGTGTGTCGTCTGTATCCTATGAAGGCTTGCCTGGAGACGTCTTGGTTGGCTCAAAAATATTGATTGATGACGGCCTCATAGAACTTGAAGTTGAGGAGATAAAAGACTCTGAGAGCATTATGTGTCGCGTTTTGAACGGTGGGATTCTTAAGAACCGAAAAAGTATAAACATACCCGATGTTCAAATCAATTTGCCTGCATTAACAGACGAGGACATAGCTGACATAATGTTTGGAATAGAAAACGATATAGACTATATTGCGGCCTCCTTTATCAGAAAAGCCGATGATGTCAATACCATCCTTAAGGTGCTTGAGGACAATGGCGCAGGCGACATACAAATAATATCCAAAATCGAAAACAGGCAGGGCGTGGACAATATAGACGAGATAATCGAGGCTTCCAAAGGAATTATGGTTGCCCGTGGAGACCTTGGCGTAGAGATTCCTACTGAGGAAGTTCCAATGGTCCAGAAAATGATAATAAGGAAGTGCAACAATCAGAGCAAGCCTGTAATAACGGCTACTCAGATGCTCGATTCAATGATAAGGAACCCAAGGCCTACAAGAGCCGAGGCTACGGACATAGCAAACGCTATACTAGACGGCACCGATGCCATAATGCTGTCGGGAGAGACTGCTGCTGGCAAATACCCCTTGGAATCAATAAAAACAATGGTAAATATAGCGAGAATAACAGAAGAATCCATAAACTACAGAAAGGCCTTGGAAGAGAGAAGAAAGCTTAAGACTGAAAGTGTAACCTATGCAGTTAGCCATGCAACCTGCAGCACCGCGCTTGACCTCAATGCAACGGCTATAATAACGACTACATCAAGCGGATATACACCGCGAATGGTGTCTAAATTTAGGCCAAAGGCTCCAATAATAGCTGCAACAAGCTCAGAAAAAGTTCGAAGGAGAATGGCTTTGCTTTGGGGGGTATATTCAGTATCAACCACAGAGGGGCATTCGACGGACGAAATATTCAATAAAGCCATACGGAAATCAAAAGAGGCAGGATATATAAAAGATGGCGAACTCATAATAATAACTGCCGGTGTTCCGGTAGGTGTTGCGGGTTCGACGAATGTAATGAAGGTACACATAGTTGGTGAAATACTTATAAAGGGAACAGGAATAGGAAAGAATCATGTAACCGGCAGTGTTTTTGCGGCGCGAGACGCGAAGCAGCTTGAAGGATTTAAAGAAGGAGATATATTGGTATGTGAAAACACCGATATCGATATGATGCATGTTGTTGAAAAATCGTCAGGATTAATAGTGGAAGAAGGAGGCTACACCTCACATGCGGCAATAGTGGGGCTTAGCCTAGGCCTGCCTGTAATAGTGGGAGCCTTAGGCGCAGTAGAGAAACTGAGTACAGGACAGATAGTAACGATTGATTGCATAAGGGGACTCGTATATAATGGAAAAACGAGGGTAATTTAGGGGGGAATATTGAAAACCAAAGTAAAGATAAGAGCAAGATATGACGAAACGGATCAAATGGGCGTTATCTACCACGCCAACTACTACAAATGGTTCAACATAGGACGCACCGAGTTCTTGAGAGATTTGGGCTGCGACTACAGAAAACTCGAAAACTCGGGAATTATATTTCCTGTTCTCGAATCGGGGTGCAAGCATTTTGGTCCCGCATACTATGACGACGAAATCCTTATTAAGGTATGGCTTGCAGAATTTAAGGGAGTACGTATGCGAGTTGAATACGAAATTGTAAATTGCGTCACAGGTAAAAAGCTGGCCCAAGGATTTACTCTACACGCTATAGTGGACGGAAACCTGAAGCCTGTTCGTGTAAACAGGACGGAAAACGAATGCTTGAAAATACTCATCGAAGCAATGAAGGAGGAAAAAAATGATTAAGAGAACTTTGGGGAGAACAGGGCTTGAGGTATCGGTTGTGGGCTTTGGAGGAATACCAATTCAGAGAATTACCAGAGAAGAATCCGAGGCTTTAATAGTAGAAGCCTGCAAAAATGGTATAAACTTCATAGATACTGCCAGGGGTTATTCTGTAAGCGAGGATTATATAGGAAGCGCGCTCGAAAACAACAATCTAAGAGACAAGGTAATCTTGGCAACAAAATCTCCGGTCCTAGATTACGAAACAATGAAAAAAGAAGTGGAAACAAGCCTAAAAATGCTTAGAACCAGTTATATTGACCTTTACCAATTTCATAATGTTAGAAGCATTGAGAAGCTTGCAATCATAATGGGTGAAAACGGGTCATATAGGGCCCTTGAGGAAGCAAAAGCTGAAGGAAAAATAGGCCATATTGGCATAACCTGCCACTCCGCCGATGTACTAATGGAGGCCTTGAAAATAGACAAGTTTGAAACAATTCAATTTCCTTACAACTATATAGAAAGCCAAGGCGAGCCGGTATTCGAGCAGGCAGCCAAGCAGAATGTAGGAGTAATATGCATGAAGCCTATAGCAGGCGGAGCCATGGAAAAGGGAGAACTGTCAATACAATATATACTTAATAACCCGAACATAACAGTTGCAATACCGGGAATGGACTGCCTAGACCAAATTGTGAGAAATGCTGCAGTTGGAAACGACTATAAAGCACTAACAGCTGAAGACCTAGAAACACTTGAAAACATTAAAGTAGATTTGGGTGACCATTTCTGCAGACGTTGCGGCTATTGCCTGCCTTGCCCACAAGGCATAGACATACCAACACTATTCAGCTTCGAGGGCTATCACATAAGATACAAAATGAATGATTGGGCACAGGGACGCTACGACAACCTTCCAAAGCATGCATCGGACTGCGTTGAGTGCGGAATCTGCGAATCAAGATGCCCTTATGACCTTCCAATAAGAGACATGCTGAAACATGTAAAAGGCACCTTCGGACAATAAAATTCATACTGCTGAGAATCTTTGATTTATGCGTTACCCTGTAATACCCACAGGGCACGAGAAACCGTTCAATCACGTATAAAATATACACTCTAATCACTGTTTTTATAAGCGCCTTTAAATAAAAGATTCTCAGCAGTATGCTATAAAAATTAAAGCTGCCTGGGAAAAATCCTGGGCAGCTTGTTTTATTTGTATTTGTATTCAAGTATTTGTTTTTTCTTTCATAATCTTTTGTTTTTACTGTTTTTCCTGAAATCTGATATCTGACACCTGACATCTATCTTTAATGCTTTCCTGACCAACTTTCCACTGTCTTTCATCTTTTCCTGACACCGGATATCTGTGCTCTTACAGGTTGAGGTTTCATATTGCGATGCATTGACCGAGGTTTAATTTTCGCGTGCCCTGTGGGTATCACAGCTTTGGATAAGGCTAAATCGTCATAAATCCGCTTTGGTCTTGACCCGATGCTGCGCGAGTTTGCGGATTTTAGATTTTGCCGAAAGACAAAGCGCTATGAAAATCTGCCGTAGGTCGCGGCGAGCAATTTGATCCTTAACCGGGATTACTGTTTACTATCTTTCAGGATTTATGAATTCCGGTTTTTCCATAGCTTCAGAGAAATCGTAGTCCTCAAACTGAATTGGACTTCCATTGGCCAAAAGAACAACCTTATCCACATTCATTAGGGTAGTTAAGCTGTTGAGAAGGGCTTCCACTGCCATGTTTGCTAGATCCCTTCTTTCTCCATACAGCTTACTTATGTCGGCACTTAAATCGACACTTATTACGCTTTCGCTTATCTTGTAGTCCAATAAGTCGACTGAAGATGGTAGGAAGGCAAAAGCATTTGGTGATTTTGCTCCATTCACACTTCCTGTTTTAAAAGCTTTAAACATCTGCTCTATGGCGTCATCATAGCTATTTGCTTCGAGCGTTGCCGGAGCAAGAACCAGTTTTCCTGTTTCGGTTTCCAGACACATATATGCCATTGGTCCTTCCTTGGTTTTCCATGGAGAGGATATGTCCATTCCGTGAAGGGCAGTTTCGGCAGGCTGCTGATTTATTTGCACAGTAACCTCTTCTATGCCCAAATTGTCCCTAAGTGTTCTTGTTATGGCTTCAGCGGCAAATAGGCTTACACTTGAGCCGTCATCGTATATTCCCAAATCTCCCGCCGGAAGGCTAAGAGTGGAGGTGTTTCCTGAAACCCATATGTATGGGATGAAAGGGATGGGAGAACCATTGGTTAGGCCCATTGAAGCTTTGGGTCCATCTGAAAGAGTGTTTATCAGATATCTTACTACGCTTTCCTGTTTGGGTACAGTCCGTGTGACAGGTACAAGATACATATACTGATTATCCGGATAGTAGAGTCTGAAATTCATTAAACCGGCTTGGTTTTCAATGGAGTTTGCCGATTCGAAAGAGCCGCTTGGCATGTACAGAAGATCAGTAAAAGCGTCTTTCATCGATATCGCCGAGTCATCCACAACATAGACTCTAAGAGAATATGAACCAGGTGAAAGCCCAGCAGATTCCTTGTCTATATCTGCTGTATAATGAAGGCTTGAGATTCCGTCGGTGGATGAAGCATCTCTATCCAAATCGAAATCGGACGCTTTAAGAGTTTTTACAGTTTCACCATCCATTATGAAATCGAAACGAACGAAGTCGTCAGAAAAATCTTTATTAAAAACACCGGTAATGGTAAACTCTACTTGTGCATAGTTGGAGGAAGAATCTTTATCAGAGGCTATGACAACCTCGTATTCAGAGGCTTTTGAAATTTCGGTAGGATTGTCTCCGTTTATTGCAGGAGCGTTAAAAAATGCAGTGTTTAGTGGAATCATCGATACTGTGAAACATATAGCAAGAATAAAAAGTATATTGAATATTGCTTTAAACATGGATGTGTCCCTCCGATTTAATTTATAATATCATTATAGAATATTTTTAAGGATTTTTCTAATAAATAGAGGTAAAAAGATAAAGGAGCAAAATATATGGGCTTTAGCATAAAGGAAGGAAAGAAATATTTCGTAAGAATACACGACTTGGGAGACTCCGGAGAGGGAGTAGGCCGCATCGAGGGAATGACGGTTTTTGTTGACGGACTCGTTCCGGGCGATAGATCACTTGTTGAAATAATAAAAGTGAAAAAGAACTATGCTATTGGTAAACCCATAGAGATAAAAGAAAGCTCAGACATCAGGCAGAAACCGCCTTGCAGTCATTTTCCAGAGTGCGGAGGATGCCAAATTCAGAACCTGACTTACCCTAAACAGCTCAAATTCAAGAAGCTTAAAGTTGAGGCTGCATTGCAGCGTATAGGGGGACTCGATGGCGTACTGGTAAATGAAACCCTTGGCATGGATAATCCCTTCTATTTTAGAAATAAGGCGCAATTACCATTTGGAAAAGAGAATGGAAAAGTTGTGGTAGGCTTCTACAGAAAAAAATCGCACAACATAGTGGACGTAAAAAAATGCTTAATACAGAATCCGCTAAACGATGAAATAGTGGAAGTAATGAGGGAATATCTGAATGAAGTGGATTATCCTATATATGATGAAGTTACACACAGGGGAGTCTTGAGGCATCTTATCCTCAGAAATTCCTATAAAACAGGGGATATAATGGCAGTTTTAGTCACAAACGGAGCGGATTTCCCCAATAAAAAGGCGATAGTCGCACTACTTACATTCAAGTTTCCACAGATTAAGACAGTTGTACAGAATATAAACAGCAAAAAAACAAATGTAATCACAGGCCCCGAGTCCAAGGTTCTTTTCGGGAGTGGAAGAATGACCGACTATATAGGAGACCTTGCCTTTGAACTTTCGCCCGTGTCCTTCCTTCAGGTAAACACAAAACAGACCGAAGTCCTTTACCAAAAAGTGTTGGAATACGCGGACATAGGAAAGGACGACATAGTCTTTGACATCTATTCGGGAATCGGAACCATATCCCTCTTCCTCGCCCAAAAGGCCAAGAAAGTCTACGGAATAGAAGTAGTAAAACCCGCAGTGGATGATGCCAACCATAACGCAGAGCTTAACGGAATAACAAACGTCGAGTTCCATTCCGGAAGGGCCGAAAAGGTTGTTCCGAGATTATATGAAAGTGGTATAAGGGCGGACGTTGTAGTAGTAGACCCACCGAGAAAAGGGTGTGAAGAGATAGTCTTAGACACCATCGCTCAAATGAAGCCAAAACGCATCGTCTATGTTTCCTGCAAGCCCTCAACCCTGGCGCGTGACCTAGCATACCTAAAAAGAAAAGGCTATATAACAAAAAAAGTTCAGCCCGTTGATCTCTTTCCTCATTCAACGCATATAGAAACAGTTGTACTGCTTGTGAAGAAGTGAAACGACTGAAGAAGCAACCGAGTGTTAGCGAAGGCTGATTGCATAAATTCAATAGAGTTTTTCATCAAACAGGAATCTATGTGAATTAAATATATTGGAGAAATATGAAAAACCAAAAGATTATTCATCAGGCAATGAAATTAATAAAATTATTATTCGTTTTATTAATCGCAGTACTTTTTACATCTTTTATTTTAATACAATCAGAAAATGAATCAGATATTGAAGAGATATCTGAAATAGATGCAATTATTGTATTGGGCGCAGGCATATGGGGAAATCAAGTTTCACCACAGCTAGAACTCAGATTAAAAACTGCATATGAAATTCTTAATGAAAATGAACAGATTATCGCTGTTGTTTCAGGGGGACAAGGTCCGGATGAATTAATAAGCGAAGCAGAAGCAATGAAAAAATATTTAATTAAATTAGGAATAAACGAAAATCGTATTTATATAGAAGACCAATCTACTTCTACAATTGAAAACATAACATATTCCATTAACATCTTAAAAGGATATAAGTTGAATTCTACTGATATAGCTATTGTGACAACAGACTTTCATATGTTTAGAGCAAAAATGCTTCTGCGAAGGATGGGCATAAAAGCAGAAGGGAAATCTGCACCAAATATAAAAAGTATTGTAGTTAAAAATAATGCGAGAGAAGTCTTTGCTTTAATAAAAGATTTTTTGTTTTCTCATTGAATGCAGAAGTCGTAACACTGCTTGCGAAGAAAGCTTCCAAACAGTAATGGCGATAAAACGATAACAGAAGAATAAGGAGTTAAGGATAAGACAAGGGGACAGGCACCTTGTCTTATTTAAGAATGGGATTACTATTAATTGGGACTATTCGAGGATAGGAACCACTGGTCTAGGATGGTCTTTTTGATTGGAGAAATATGATACTATAGAAG
>CAZTZB010000060.1:0-10629 GCA_964617505.1 uncultured Peptostreptococcaceae bacterium
TCTCCTTTACTTATTCTAAAGCTCCTATATATCTGCTCAAGAAGTATGACCTTCATGAGTTGGTGGGGAAAGGTCATCTTTGAGAAAGACAGCTTGAAATCTGCTCTAGCTAACACATCTTCCGAAAGCCCAAGCGAGCCACCTATTATAAAAACAATATCGCTCTTGCCCGAAAGAGCAAGGCTATCAATCTTTTGTGAAAGCTCTTCCGAGGTCAATTGCTTGCCCAATATATCCAAAGCAAGAACATATTGCGTATCTTTTAGCTTTTTTAGTATATCTTCTCCCTCGCTGTTTTTTATTTGAATCTCTTCTTTAAGGCTCAGGTTTTCAGGAGCCTTTTTGTCTGAGACAACCCAAAAGGAAAGTCTGCAATATTTATTAAGCCTTTTGGTGTATTCTGCCGCGGCATCCCTCATGAATTTTTCTTTTATTTTTCCTACGGATATTATTGTTATGTTCATTTCTACGATCCTTTCATGTCAATACAGAGTTTCATACAGCCTGTATCCCTTCATTTCTTCCGGCAATTTCACTTCATTTATCCAGTCAGGCGTATTACCCGACATCAACTTTTCCCTGAAGCTTGAATCTTCTTTTGCACCATCATTGCAACCCCCCGGTATTTTCTGTAAAATCAGTTCTACGGAACGTCCCTTAAGCATTGGTTTCAATTTTTCCATGTCCTCTTCCGCCATCACATTAAAATAAAACAGTATTCCCTCATCGTTTCTATGATACGGCGTAGCAATGACACGCATATGCGTGCGATATAGTATCTGGGGACCGGCATCAATATGGGCTAGAATAACCGGTTCTTCTCCGAAATCCTGCAAGTTCATCCATTCGCAAACCTCTCTAAGGCTGGCTTCCCCTTCCTCTGGTGCCTGCTCTTTACCAACTTCGGAAGGATAGAGTATTGAAACAACAACAAAGCCCATACATAAAAGCAATACAGTTCCTGCTCTAAGCAACACACGCAATTTCCCCGAATCTATCTTTTCAATACGTATAAAAATCTGTTTGATAAAAAAGACTGCGGGAAACACTGAAAGAATCTGAGCGTAGGCAATCCATCTTATTTGATAGATTCCCAAAATCGTATATATTAAAAGCCCAAGCAGGATAAAACTCCAGACCGCGGGCTTCTGCATTTTTCTCCTGATTAAAAAATACGACAAGCTGATTATACCCACAAGGGGAAGACCAACATATGATATTGCACTTCCAATATCCACCTTAAATATGCTCTGAACTTCATTTACTTTGCTCAGCCACAGCGAAACAATTTCCGGATTGACGCCTGAAAACGGCCCCTTGATCATTTCCGGATAAAATCGCAGAAGCATATAAAGGAGACCCGATCCCGAAATGAGCGTATAAAGAATCCGTCCGTATCTTTTGCCTGTTCTGAGATAGCGGCCTCCAAAGGCAAACATTGCCAAAGCCGCGAACAAGAAAAAGTAGGGGATTGAAATCTTGTCGTATTCCACGGTCATAAGACCTGAAAGAGGCCTTTCTATTACAAGAAAAATCCCGGTAAGCACTACAAGGATTGTCGAAAACGAACTTAGCCGCTCCATGGAATCATCTCCATAAATCAGCCAAACTACCGTTAGAAGCAATGCAAGCAAAGCAGGCAAAACTATCGTCTCCACGCTAACCCAGAAGGCTATCGCCGCCGCAACAGCCGCGACTATCGCCCATGCTCCCTTTTGCGTTTCCCCAAGCAATCTAAATGCCCCCGAAAAGAATACTATAAAAAGGAGAATAATCAGACTATGGTGATCCGGCCTTCCCACATTAAAATATTGAAGCACGAAAAGCTGGCTAAAGAAAAGAATCAATGCAAGAGGTGTCACGTCCCACGCAAACATGTATGAAGCTGCCCAAAGCATTGCCGCCACCGAAATAACGCCCAAAACAAGACTTACGTAAAGCCCGGACAACTCAAAAGCCTTTTCCCTTTCCATAAATTGCTCCAAAATTCCCGCTCCACCAACAATAATAACATCCATTGGTCTTGTCCAGTGCAGCTCCTCTCCGTAAGGAGAATTGCTTCTTTCCATTGTGGAATCATACCAGTCTCCACCATCGAACAATTCCTGGGCCCTAACCATACGGGTGTATGGATCGGTTCCCATGAGTTCTTCTCCGCTGGTATCTAATTTTATATTGAATTTATACATCTGAAAAGCAATAAGCAATACCATGACAAAAATTGCTAATATGATGGCTTCGATTCTTTTTTTCCCGTTCACGAAAACATCCTCCCTCTACTGTTTCTTTTCTTCATGGTAGGTTTGTTCCGCATTTATCTTCCATATGTTATCCTTGCTTTTTTTTCCGTTTTTTATGTTTTCCACCGCAGTCATAGCCGAAAGCATGGAATGGTCCATGTTGTTGTATCTGTGCATTCCATTCCTGCCTATCAAAAACAGGTTGTCTATTTTATCCGTGAAAGCCTGCACTGTTTCAAACTGTAAATATGCTCCCGTATATGAGGGATAAGCCTTTTTCATTCTGACAACGAAACTCCCGTTTACGTTTTCCTTTGAGGCAAACTCCATCTGCAAAAGCTCATCAATCGCAAATGATGCAATTTCGTCGTCCGGCATGTTCCAAAAGGAATCTCCCTCGTTGCAGAAATATTCGAGTCCTAGCCATTTCTTGGTGGGGTCGGTGCACATGTATGGGCTCCAGTTGTGGAAAAGTTGTATTCGTCCCAACTTCACGTCCTTCTCCTGTATGTATATCCAATTATCGTTTAGCTTATCCTTTTTCGTTTCCATTGATAAGCTGTCAAGAAGAATCCCAACAGATATGAAATCGCGGTAGGAAAGCCGGTCAGCTATGCTGCGAACATCCTGTGGAGCCTCGTTTCCCATTGCCCCTATAAGCTCCCTGACAGGCATTGTCGAAATAAAATACTCTCCATGGTAAATTGATTTCACTCCGCTTTTTTCATTTACGACTGTAGCCGACCTTATTAGCCCATCCTCCATCTTTATTCCCGCAACTCTGTGCCCGAGATGGATTTCTCCTCCAAGCCTTCGCACCTCGGACGCGACCTCGTTCCACATCTGTCCGGCTCCAAGCTTTGGATAAAGAAAGCTGTCGATGAGACTGGTTTCCACTTCCTTTTGGCCTATTTCTCCTTTTCCTTTTCCTCCCGCTTTCAAGGCATGCTTAAGAACCTCTTTTATTGAAACACCCTTTACTCTCTGCGCTCCCCAGTCGGCTCCTATTTCAGAGCAGGGCAATCCCCACACTTTTTCCGTATAATCTTTGAAAAAGGTTTCATAAAGCCTTCGCCCAAAACGATTTATAAAGAAATCCTCGAGAGACGTTTCTGGCCGGATTGGAAAAGCTATGCTTTTGATATAGCTGAAGCCTATTGCCGTCATTCTTGTCAACCCCAGATTCCCTACCGTATTTGCGCTTAATGTTACTGGATAATCAAAGAATTTTTTCAGATAGTATATCCTGGAAATGCGGTTGCGTTTGAGCATCACATTTTCTTCTTCCGGAAAATCTTCCTCCGAAACCGGCAGCATGCCCATCCACCAGTCCATTACGCGGTCCGATTTTGAAAAGTAGCGATGCCCCCCTATGTCCATAAGATTCCCATCATATTCTACGGTTTTCGCTATTCCTCCGACAGAATCGCTCCCTTCGAAAATCACCGGTTCTATGTCGGTATTCCTCAGCAATTCAAGAGCCGCCGTCAATCCCGCTACTCCGCCTCCTATTATTATCGCTTTTTTCCCCATAACTACGCCCTCCTACTTGAACAAGATAAATTTGCGTGCATTGAAATTAAAGAAGAAAACAACCGCTACGGATACGTATTTCGAATACAGATAGTAGACATTTAAATGCTCGGTCAATGCCCATATCAAAAGCAGATTTAAAAGAAGTCCCAAGACTCCTATGGCGAAAAAAATGGCAAATTCTCGATTTTTGCTTGCAAGCCTATGTTTCTTGAAAACAAACTTTGTGCTTATTATGTAGTTAATCAGTACCCCCAGGCAAAATGAAATTGTCGCAGAAAGAAGATAGTACACCCCCGCATGCTCAGTAAGAGCGTATAATACCCCAATATCGACAACAGCCGCGGCGAAGCCGGCAAGACCGTATTTTATCAATTGAATCATATATTCGGTAGCGTTTTTTGAAAATCCATTCATTCTCATCCCTCTTTTCCGGCATTCCGGATGCAATACTATCTGCTTATATATATTTCTATCGGCATATATACGCTGTTTCTATCGCTCTTGCTGTAAAAATTTCTCTAGCCAATCCTTTTCCGATTCCAACGGCATCTCATTCATTTTCCCGATAGCTTCGAACGAGAAGCCACTATAAGAGAGAGAAACAACAATGTTATCCCCCTCGCGACCGATTATCTTTACCAAAATACCCTTTTGAGAAAATATGTCGATTACCTCTTCAGGGCTTTTATCTGTCTTCAAGCCTAGAACCATATTCAACCCCGAGTCAGCGCTCAGGATTTCAATTCGTCCAAGGTAGTTCTTTTCTATATATCTTTGCAACAATGCACTTTTTCGCTTGTAGTTGCGTTTTATCCTTCGGACATGCTTGTCCATTAAGCCCTCTTCCAAAAACCTTGCGAGTGTCATTTGTTCAAGCTTGGATGCCGATTGGCTATATCGTGTTTTTATCCGTTTGTAATCATCAAGGAGCCTATGAGGAAGAACCATGTAGCTTATCCTCAAGGAGGGAAGCAGTATTTTCGAAAATGATCCCAGATAAATAACCCTATCCTGCCCATCAAGCCCCTGGAGGCATGGAATTGGTCTGCTTTCATGACGAATCAAGCTATCATAATCATCCTCAATTATAAAAGCCTTTCTATCTCTTGCCCAATTGATAAGCTCTATCCTTTTGGTTACAGGCATCAGAAAGCCCGTCGGAAATTGATGAGAAGGGCTTACATACACTATATCCGCATTGGAACGGTTAAGGGCATCAAGGTCCATGCCATTTTCAAGCACGGGAATTGATTCAGTATCAAAACCGTAATCCTCGAATATATACTTTGCTTTTTCGTATCCCGGGTCTTCAAAAGCCGCGTGTCCGCCGTTTTTCCGAATCAGCCCGGCCAGTATTCCTATCAGGTATTGCACTCCTGCTCCAAGCACAATCTGTTCCGGACTCGTTCTCGCTCCTCTTGTTAAATTTATAAATTTCGAGATTTCCCGCCTCAGGTTCGGTTCCCCTTGATGAGCTCCGGTTCCGTATATTCCGTTTGAAGTTTCCTTAAGAACCAAGCCGTATATCTTCTTCCAAGCTGAAACATCGAAGCTTTCACTGTCAACATGCTCATTGAAAAAATCTATTTCCCGGGAAATATCTTCTTCTTTATCCTCTGTTTCAAACTTCTCCATTTCCCATGGGATTTCCTTCTCTATTTCGGTTAAATCCGCCGCATAGTATCCGCTTTTGGGACGGCTTATCACATAGCCCTCAGTCATAAGTTGAAAATATGCATTCTCTATGGTGGTTCGGCTAAGCCTCATGGCATCCGAAGCCTCCCTTATTGAAGGCAATTTCTCATTCTTGGCCAATCTACCCGACGAAACAGCCTCGCGGATGTAATCGTAAAGCTGCATATATATGGGTCTGGCACTTTTCCTGTCCGGATAGAATGTAAAAACCATTTCTATCTGTCCCCTTTCATTTTCTAGTATCTGTATCTTTTCTAATGGTCACAACTATAGTATATTATATTTGAAGTCACATTGAAAGGAGCCTTAAACGATATGAAAGGCAACACTACTAAAAACCTCGCACGAACCTCTGTTTTAACAGCCATAGTATTTATCACAACCTTTGCGATAACAATCCCACTTGGATATGGCTACTTTAATTTGGGTGATGCGGCAGTTTTTTTGGCAGGACTCCTGCTTGGACCAAAGTTCGCATTCCTGGCGGCTGGAATCGGCTCGGGATTCGCCGACTATGCAAAGGGATACATGTTTTACATACCATCTACTTTTATTCTAAAGGGAATCATGGCTCTTTTGGCTTCACATGCAAGAGAAAAATCTTTGGGCATTAAAATAACCTTCATGCTTACAGGCGGAATCATAATGATTTTAGGTTATTATGTCACAGAGGGTTTTGTTTACGGAAACTGGATTGCTCCAATCTATAATCTTCCTTGGAATGCTCTTCAATTTTCACTTGGTATGACAATTGCCCTTATTCTGCATAAACAACTGAAACGATTCATATCTTAAAAACAACCGCATCCTTTAAGGGGTGCGGTTGTTTTTTTGTTGATAATTTAAAATCAGCAGGAAAGTTGTCCACGGTTTTATCTTTTCCCCACAGATTCATTGGGTAAAACTATTTTTATTCTTCTATTTCTTCACGGGCAACAAAGGTAATGTCATACGAAAAAGCTTGGCCGTTTCTTACAAGCTCAACCGTTTCAGTGTCTCCAGGCCTATATGAATAAAGAACCCTTATGAGCTGCCTCATGGTTTCTATATCATCGCTGCCGATTCTCGTTATTATATCTCCTCCAAGCATGCCAACTCTGTCTGCAGGGGAGTCCTTGTAGACTTTATAAACAAATACACCCTTATCCAAACCTGTTTCCTCACCCGATGTTTGCTCAAACTCCTCAAGATCTATACCCTGTATGCCCATATAAGCTTTCGTGAACTCACCTTTTTCAATGAATTCATCCACAATCGGCTTGGCAATGTTTATAGGAATGGCAAATCCCAAGCCCTCGCCACTCTGTATCTTCGCTGTATTGATTCCTATTACCTCTCCTCTAGCATTAAGAAGAGGTCCACCGGAATTTCCGGGGTTTATTGACGCATCGGTCTGTATTAGGCTATCGATACTTTCCGAATAAGAGATTGGAATACTGCGGTTCAGACCGCTTATGATTCCGGCAGTTACCGAACGCTCAAAGGTAAGTCCCAATGGATTTCCTATTGCAATTGCCGTTTCCCCGATAATCAATTCATCTGAATTCCCAAGCTCGGCTACCGGCAGATTAGTTTTATCAACCTTCACGACAGCCAAATCCAGTATCGGGTCATTCCAAAGGACCTCCGAATTTAGGCTCTCACCACTCGACAAAAGAACCGTAACCTCTTCTGCATTTCCGTCATTAATAACATGTGAATTAGTAAGGATGTATCCCCTACTGTCAACTATTACCCCTGTTCCGACTCCCTCTGCTTTACGAGATCCGAATATATAATCGTTCTGTATGGATACCGTAGTAATACCCACAACGGATGGCATGGCTTTTTTAGCAACAGCCGAGACCACATTTAGACCCTCGGACTCTGCCACTATTTCATAGGTGGGTCCCCCTTGCTTATATATGCCACCGTATGGGTCCTTAATTATTTTTCCATAAAGGTATGTCGGAGCAATATATGCGGTGAACAATCCACCTATCATGGCAGCAAGAACCGCTACTAGGATTGTTTTCATGAATGAGGTTTTATATTTTACTTCAATCTCATTAGATTCTGGCCTTTCAGGTTTTTCGGTTTCTTTATTCTCTATTATTTCAGTGTTTGAAGACTCTTCGTTAGTAGTGCCCGATTCTTCAATCTTCATTTCCTCACTATCTCTATATTCCCTATACACAATCTTTTCCTCCTATTTTAAAATATTGTAAAGTCTTCCCACTCTGTTCCTATATGTCATGTCAAGATCGAGGTCTCTTCCGTCCCTTAGACCATTTTCCTCTAAAATCCCTCTCACCGTTTCCATTGCAAGCTCCGGGAAATTGTTCTCATGGCTAAGATGCCCAAGCAGCACGCACCCTGGAGCACCTCTTTCAAACATTTTAACAAGCGCCATCCCGGCATCTTCATTAGATAAATGCCCTGAATCGCCCATAATCCTTTGCTTCAAAAACCATGGATATTTTCCAACCTTGAGCATTTCCACATCATGGTTGGCTTCAAGCAACAAAAGGTCGCTGTTTTCCAGTATTTTTATTGTTTCATACGTCATATGTCCCAAATCCGTTGCTACACTTACCGCCACTCCCTCGTTTTCAAATGAAAACCCCAACGGGCAGGCAGCATCATGGTCAATTGGGAATGGCTTGATAGAAAGGTCTTTGATTTCAAATTTATCTATTCCGTCAATAAAATGTACCTTCTCAATATTTATCTTTCCAAGCTGGCTCTTCATTTCAAGCCAGGTATCTTCATGGACATAGAGCGGCAGCCCGTAACGCCGCATGAGTACACCTACCCCCTTAATATGGTCGCTATGTTCATGGGTCACTAAAATACCATCTAAATCTTCCGGTTTTTCTCCTATGGCTTCCATTGCCTCTTTTATATATTTCCCGGTAACGCCGGCATCAAGCAAAAGGCGTGTTTCTCTTGATGAAATGAATTGGCTGTTGCCGCTACTTCCGCTGCTAAGGGAACAAAACTTCATATTTTTCCTCTTTTCTACTGATTCAGTTGCTGATTACTATTCCTTCATATGCATCAATATATATTGACCCGCCTTCTTCAGGCAAGTCTATTCTCCATACAGGAAGCGCAGTTCCCGATTTTATATCCTGCCATTTAGATAGCGATGTCTTCTTCGTATCAAATAGATATGTCAAATCTATTTCTTCAATTTCATTAGTCCTTCTTTCCTCAAGAGTCTCTAAAGCCATCAACAAGGCCTTTGCAGCCGGAATGACTTGCCTCGCGGAATCTCCAACAGAAATGACTTCCATCCATATGCGCTCAAACCTTGCAACTCCAAGGCTTGAAACCAACATCTCCATTTGTCCGTTTTCAAGCGGAAGATCTTCAACCGTCTGTACATATATTAGTTCCACAAGTCCGTTTTTAGATATAGAGCTCTTTAAAATGGAATCCCCAAGCAAAAATCCCTTTTCTTTCAAGAATGCATCTGCACTCTTTACTGCATCGTCAATACTCGGCTCCATGCCCTTAAACATTTCTGTATTTTCGTAAACCATCATCTTTCCTTCTAGAACTCTCAACACCTCGGGTCCTTTTGAAAATGAATCATCCCCAGAATCAAAAGCATTTCCCAGAAAAGCTTCCGCTTCCGCATTCTTGTCTATTTGCGAATATGCAAGCTCAAGGGAAGCTACCTTCGGCATTTCACTCGGGATGCCCAAAGGCAAAGAAATCCCCTTTTTATCGAGTATTTCTTCCACATCTTCTATCCTTTCCGCCGCCACACCGGAAAGATTGTCAGAAGATGGGCCGTCCTTTTCCAGATTATAAAAAAGAAACACATTCGTTATTATGAATGCAATTATAAGAATTGTCTTAGCCTTGGTCCAATCCATGGGCCTTCTCCTTACTCGTTTCGGGTTCGATAAAGCATTTCCCCGTCAACAATATTGCAATAGTAAACCCTGTTTTCTATTGCAATTCTCCAAACCGGATTAAGTCTTTCCATACCTAAGCCTTCATCCAAGTAATAGAGTATTTGTATGCTGTCTATAGCTCTGAGTATATCAAACAGCAATTGATCCATTGATATATTTTCTATTTCCAAATCATTATCAACTATATATGCTGCGGCAATTTCCCTAAGGTTTCTGTCTATTGCCTTCTGAGGCAATAGAATGGAGTCAGGAGATATCTCCCCTTGAAATTGAATATTCATTTTTTCGCGAAATACATGGCGTTTGTAATATGCAACATTATTGCCGTAAACATCTACCAATATAGCTCCTGCTCCTTCGCCATACGAAACTTGATATCCATTTATCTTGTATCCAAAATAAAAACGGTATCCCTTGATACCTGCTTTCTCAATTTCTTCGACTCCAGCCAAATAAGCCCCCGCCGGCCATCCTCCGTGGTTTTTCACGAATTCGGCTGACCTGTTTAGTGATTCAAGAAATGTAACAGTTAAGGGTTGTCCCTGTTTTTCAAGCATTTCTGTATACTCCAGGAGACCATCGGATTGTATTTTTAAAACCTTTTCTCCATAGTTTGAAATGTAAACAATCGATCCATCGGTTTCTTCGATTTTTTTGACAAAATCAAAGGTTTCTCCAAAAATACGGCCGGCCATGGCTGTAATTTGAGCCTTGTCTGATACATCCATTTCCATCGCGACTTCAGCTTTTGGAATCCCTTCTTCAAAATTAATCGGCAGCAAAATATCCGTTTCTATGCCAAGAATATCCTCTGTTCTGAAATAATCTGTATACGGAAGTGCTTCAACCTCGTCTATTTTTGAAGCTACGCTGCCTGCTATGGGCTGTCCCTTTAGCTTTAGATAAATTCCTTTGGACTTATCGGCAATGTATATCACGCTTCCATCTTTTGCAGGCATGATTAAATTGTCTATATATTTCATTTCTTCCCCAATATCCCATAAACCGAAATCTGAATAAAAAAGTTCGAGCGGAAGCGGAAACGAAAAACTCATCTTGACTGATTTGTATTCATTTGCATCCTGCCATTGTTCCATATCCAGCGTTTCATATGTGAAGCCCTTTTCAGTAAAGTCATCAATCATTCTGACCACTTCGCTCCATGTATCATTCGGATCCGTGAAAAAGATTGTATGATAACCGCCCCCAAAATTATAAACATAACTTTGGGGGCTTAGGATTTCAGCATA
>CAZTZB010000061.1:0-10618 GCA_964617505.1 uncultured Peptostreptococcaceae bacterium
CTTCCACAGGGACATGGGTCATTACGGCCAACTTTTTCTTCTTCCCTTTTGAATGTCTTGGAGCTATTGAAATCTTTTTTTATTTCTTCTCTTTTTTCAGCGCTAAGAAGCTCCTTCCATATCTCAAGATCATAAAGCCAATCAGCTTCGGCCTTGTGCATATTAAAATATAATCTATCAATTTCAATATCCATCGATATTTTAGAATCCGCTTTCAGTTTTTCAACATTAACAGGCTTTTTCAGACTCGTATTGATGCCGTCAATGAATCCGGTCATCTCCTCGTTTGAAAGTCCCAATTCTTTTGCCAACTCGGAAACTTTACCCGAGATTGCGAACTTACCCTCGGTCAAAATTTTATCATATGCATCTTTTTCCTTTTGAAAATACGCATTCCAAAATTCATCGTATTCCTCTTGATTCTGCTTATCTTCAGACATTCTATTCCAATCATCGAACAATCCCAATTATTATCTCCCCTTTTTTTTAGGCAGTGCCCCGTTTTTTTCATTATAGCACACCCTTGCCGGCGGGGATAATTTTAAATGTTCGCCTCTACTCGCTGAGCCTGTTGTATATCATTATGGCAGCGTCTCCCCTTTTAAGATTGCTTCCCGGATAGAAGCTCCCGCCATAGCCCTTCACTATTCCAAGCCCGTTCGCAATTGCCGCGTAGCCCCTAAGCGTTGGGTATGCCTCGTCAACGTCAGCGAATCCCTCGGCAAATATTTTATCAAGAAGCGCAACACTTTCATATCCAAGACCCCTTATGATGTACTTAACCGCATCAATTCTCATTACAGGGGCGTCATAATCTATTTCATCCTTGGTAATTATTTCTTCCCTCACAAGGTAATCATACATTTGAAGAGTAAATTCTTCATCCCTCACATCCGGCACGTAATAGCCCATAGTATGGATAAACAATATGAAGAAATCCTTTTGAGTAATTGCGTCATTCGGTCTAAAAGATTCTCCGTCGAGATAGATCCCATTTTCAGCAAGCGTTTCGACCTCTTCCTTGGAATAATGATCCTCCAAATCATCATATGCCGATATCTCAGCTTCTTTGTAAATATCTCCATTTTGATTTAAAAGAATAAGCTTCTCGGCATCTAAAATTGCCGGTTTTTCCGCCTTTAGACCATAAACAAGCCTTGCCTCATCTTCGCTATTTTCCGTGAACGAGCTTAAAAAAGTAAATTCGCTTATATCAGGGACATAGAGAAGCTCCATGCCAATTTTTTCGTTCAGTGCATCATATGCCGACTCAATAGAGGCAATATCATTTGCAGAAGGAAATTCGGTATAGAAATGCGTAAGATTATAACTAAGGACCCTGCCTTCTACTGCGTCAAATCCCACGTTCATTCTGTTTGACCTAAATGGAATTCCCTCCACCATTCTTGTGAAAGAGAAGCTGTAGTATCTTTTTTCCTCTTCCGGAGCTTCTCTTTCAAAAATTGCCGCTTCATCATTATTTTCGTAGATATACTCATCCATGCGGCTAGGGACAAATTCTTTCAAGAAGTTTTCTACCTCTTCAAAAGCTTCTTCCCTGTCAAAGGCAACTTCAGCACCTTCATCCGGGCCATAGTAGGAAGTTTCAAAGCTTAAAATTTCTCCGTTCTCCGCATCTACAGAGCCATATCCATATTCTGTCCTTGCGTCTTCATTCTCATTTACCGTTTTTCTAAATGACAGAAACCACCTGAATCGATTTCTATCAGGCCATGCCTTATCAAATCTTGACGAAACGAGCTCGTATCCATCATCCAGGCCGGTTTCACTTAGTTTTCTTAATATTTTTTCAGCCTCGTCAGCATTAATAAGCTTAGATATCTCATCTATCGCACTGAGTTCTTCCGGTGTTAAAGACTGCTCAGCCTTCTCTTCTCTTGCCATATCTTCCGTGCTTCCCATTCCACCCATATAATAGTAAGAAGAGCTGATTTTTTCGCCAGAAAACGCATCTATCCAGACAGAAGCCCCTTCTCGCGGCACATATACAAGATAGGGAATCAATTTATCATCAAGAATTTTATACTTGTATATAAGTTCCAGTCCGATTTTATCTTTATATGCCTCCTTGGCCTTATCAATACCGATTATTCCTTCCGTAGATGGAAAATCAATTTCGCTGTTCCAGTTTCGATTATAGCTTTTTATTTCTCCTGTATCCTTATCAACTTCAATGTTTACAGTATTTCCATAGAAGGGAATACCCTCAACTATTCTATT
This sequence comes from uncultured Peptostreptococcaceae bacterium, assembly GCA_964617505.1. Lineage (GTDB taxonomy): Bacteria > Bacillota > Clostridia > Peptostreptococcales > BM714 > BM714. Next base: position 2,242 of record CAZTZB010000061.1, read on the forward strand.
AAATGAAAAGTGAAAGGTTTCGCTGCCCAAAGATTCATTTCGATAATCATATGGAGCGAGTTGCCCCATAAGGCCCTCTTCAAGCCCCTCCATAAAAACTTCCGCAAGCGCGCGAGCCTGGTCCCTGGAAATTGCGGGCAACTTGCTGCCCTCGTATTTTGAAGGCTTATAGATATTATAGAAGCTTATCATGTCTTCTGAATCTATTGAAACCCTTACATTGCCATCATTCCTGTCATCTGAGCTCCAAGACAGGGTCCAAATTTTTCTGTCGTCATTCTTTTCCACATCGTAATTAAATTGATTTAATTTATCTGAAACCTGAAACTTTTCCTTCGCTATTTTTATCGCCCTTTCAAGCTCCTGTGGTTCGTCAGCAAATGCAGACAATGGGGCAAAAGCCATCACCATCATGGAAACAAGCACTAACCATGAAATTATTTTTTTCATAAAGCTCACCTCTCCTTCCTTTTTTTATTAGACGAATTATTTTGCTTAATGTTTCAATTTAGCTAAATAAAAAAATAACCCCCGATGCCCTTTTAAAAGAACAAAATCCACTCAATACCCTTCTGGGTTTTCCTTCTGCCAGCGCCAGGAGTCACGGCACATATCCTCAAGCGTTTTTTCTGCCTTCCATGAGAGTTCCTCTAAAGCCTTGGCTGGATCTGCAAAGCATTCTGCAATATCCCCGCTCCGCCTATCTGCGATTTCATACCTGATTTTTATCCCGCTTGCATTTTCAAAGGCACTCACAAGATCGAGAACGCTATATCCCTTCCCCGTTCCTAAATTATAGGTATGGATACCCTCTGAATTTTCCAGCCTTTTAAGCGCTTTTACATGCCCTATTGCCAGATCCTCGACATGTATATAATCCCTAACCCCTGTTCCGTCAGGCGTTTCATAATCGTCTCCAAAAACCATGAGCTTTTCCCTTTTCCCTACAGCCACCTGGGTAATATAGGGCATAAGGTTATTGGGAATTCCTTTTGGGTTTTCCCCTATCATACCGCTCCCATGAGCCCCTATCGGATTGAAATACCTTAGGATTGCAATCTTCCAGTTGTTATCTGACGCATATATATCCCTAAGGATCTGCTCTATCATAAGCTTGGTGCTTCCATACGGATTTGTTGTGGAAAGTGGCATATCCTCTTTTAGTGGAGAGGGATTTCCGGTGCCATAAACCGTTGCAGACGAGCTAAACACCATGTTTTTTACTCCGTATCTCTCCATTGCCTGACAAAGATTAATAGTTCCTGCTACATTGTTATGGTAATACTCAAGCGGCATCTCTACCGATTCCCCCACAGCCTTTAGCCCTGCAAAATGGACGACAGCTTCTATTTCATTATCCGAAAACACGGATTCAAGCTTATCCTTGTCCAGAATGTCGCCTTCAACAAACTTTAATCCGTAGCCAGTGATTCTTTCAATTCTTTTAAGAACTTCAGGATTGCTGTTTGATAAATTATCAAGCACAATCACTCTATGCCTAGCCTCCAAAAGCTTTACAACACTGTGGCTGCCTATGTAGCCGGCTCCGCCAGTTACCAAAATGCTCATATATATATACCTCCTTTTTCTCTTTATTAACCAAGCTTAACTATTTTCATATTATAATTTCAATACCGTCCGCCCTCTCTCCTTTATTACACAAGATATAAATAAAAAAAGCCCCAAAAACGGGGCTCACGCATTAAATCCACTTACTATATTAAAGCAATTAAAGCTTCAAGCCTCTAACTTCAAGACGCTTGATCCACAAAAATCTCTCTACATAAATCACAATTCCGCCTTCTTTTGCCTTGGCGCTCTTATTCATGTAAACCTTTAAACCTTCAACATCATTCACATCATACCTGGAAGGGACCTTCGGTTTTGCCATTACAACGAATGGCGTAGGAGCAGATGCTCAGCCTCCACACTTTTGGATATCCACGACCAAAGACTCGGCACCCTTTGCTTTTATAATTTTCATTGCCTTTTCATCTATTGTTATTTTCATCATTTTCACATCCTTTCAATATTATTATACCCTCCGCGGGTATCATTAATCAATATTATAACAGTGTTTAATCCGTTTTTCCATGGGTATATATAACTTAAGCAAGATGATGAATCTCAATCAACCGACGATATGCATTGCGAAGGGACTGAGACCACCAAAATACTTTGAAATGGAGTTGGAAATCGAATTGGAAATCAGCTTAAAAGCAAACTGAAAAACCGCGCCCTTTGTTTTAGAGGATGCGGTTTTTCAGTTCGATAGTTTATTTTTTTATGTAAACATTTTCCAAAACACCTTTAATACTAGCATAAAAATTCCCATAAAAAAACTTACAAACGCCATGAGTCCAATGTATGAAACCCACTTGGGAACAATCCCTTTTCGGCCATTCTTGCCCCAAATATGATCGACTTTATTTTTTTTGAGTTTTTTCCCTTCTGCTGCCGCTTTCCTGGTGTAATATATTATCAGATAGTAGTTAACCAGAAAAAATAGTATCCCTGCGGCAAAAAACATAAGAGACGCTCTTACAATCATGCTCATTTCAAATCCCTCTTTCTTCCAAAATAAAGATAATAGGAAACATCTCTTCCCTTGAATTTTTCTGAGAGTTCTTCGATTTCGACTTTATCGAAAGCATCCTTCATGCTTTGCTCGAGACGCCTATCCATGTCGCAAGACCATATTACACATACTCCGGCATTATTTAGGACGCCCGAGATTACCCGCATAAATTCGCTGGTATAAACCCTTTTATTGCCTTCATTAACTAGAAGCATAGGCCCGTTGTCTATATCTATGCAAACTATATCATACGATTTTTGAGAATTGATTGCATGCTTGTAAAAATCATCGATATACAGCCCAACTCTTTCAGAATTGAAACAAGAATGCTTGCAAGTCTTGAAATATTTTTTGTTCCAATCTACGATAACCTCTTCCATCTCCACTACATCGATGGATTTAATCCTTTCGTTGCGACATGCTTCAGCAACAGTAAAGCCCATGCCAAGCCCAGCTATGAGTACCGACAAGGGTCTATCTTCTTTAATACGGTTTACCGCGTTTCTAATTAAGAATTCTGAAGATCCGCTATTGCAGGTAGCCATTATGAAGACACCATTAATTATTATTTCAAAATCTTCTTTTTCAGCGTTCTCATATTTCCAAAGCTGAAGCTCCGAATTTTTTGTAAAAACATTTTCAAGCATTTTTCTTTTTTCTAAAGCCATTAGGTTCACCACTTTTTTTCTGTCCTTGTATTAATTCGACAGATTTCGCGGTAATCCTCTTTATTAATAACCCTATCCCATATTTATGAAACGAGGCTCTTTACCCATTGCCTTAAGAAATTTCAAGAAATCCCTATAGCTTATTGTAAGTGTCTCTGTATTATCATTTGGATGAAAGTTGATTTTTTCTGCATTCCCTAGAGATTCGTCAATAACAATCTCAACCATATTTTCAACATCATTTATAAGATTGAAAACAGATACCGCGCCGCTTGCCACACCCATGTATTCCATTAGCCTTTTGTCGGAAGCAAAGCTTAGCCTTTTTTCTCCTAAAAGTTTTTTAAGTGCGCTAAGATCGGCCATCTTGCCATTAGCTAAAATCACCAAGTATTGCCTCTTGCCTTTGGCATTTCTCAGAAAAAGATTTTTGCAATGGGCACCCTCAATGCCCTCTGAATATTTATCTGCTTCTTCGCATGTAAAAACAGCTCTATGTTCGTGCTTTACATACCTTATGCCAAGCTCTCCCAACTTGTGGTACACCCTTTGCTTTTGCAGATCATTCATCTTTTGCATGCTATCCTATACTTATAAATAGAGGATCCTTGTTCATTGCATTAAGAAATTTCAAGAAATCCTTATATGTTATTGTAAGTGTCTCCGTGTTGGCATTTGGATGAAAATTTACTTTTTCGTTGCGTTTTAGTGTTTTGTCTACTACAACCTCAACCGTGTTATCCGTGTCATTAATAAGGTTGAATGGAGATACCGCTCCGCTTTCTACTCCCATGCATTTCATAAGTCTTTTGTCCGATCCGAAGCTAAGCCCTTTTTCCCCTAGAATTTTTTTAAGTGCGCCAAGGTCAGCCATTTTGTCATGACCCAAAACAACAAGGTATTGCCTGTTGCCTTTGGCATTTCGTAGGAAAAGATTCTTGCACTGTGCGCCTTCCATGTCTACAGCATATACGTCTAATTCCTCATTTGTAAAAACAGCCGGATGCTCATGCTTTACATAAGAAATCCCGAGTTCTTCCAATTTGTCGTACACCTTTTGCTTTCTTTCTTCTACCATTTTCATCATCCTTTCATATCTATTATTTATTTAAAAAATCTTCTCTTTGGGGAGAAAATACATCGAGAACAACTCCAGACTCCAGGCAAACGCAACCATGTTCAACATTAGGCGCTGCATAAAGGCTGTCTCCCTCCTTCATTATTTTTCTTTCTCCGTTTAGGAAAAATTCAAATTCACCGCTGACTACATAAACGGTCTGCTCGTGGACATGCTTATGGTTCGGCGCCACTGCTCCCTTTTCAAATTTGTTTTCTACAGCCATGAGCCCTCCGCCGTATCCCTTGATTGTTGAATGTATGCCCTCTTTTAGATCGAACTTCTTGCCTTCATCCTTTAATACAAACATTTATCTTCCCCCTTTTTCAGTCTTTGTATTATTTATTATCTCTTGTGACAAGCCAAACTTTTCATCCTTCATCGTGCATCCCAATGGCTCTATGTGAACCATTATATCAAATACTTCTTCGATTTCCTCGTGAATCTTCCTTTCAAGCTCATGAGCTATAAGATGGGCTTCTTTTACCGGCAAATCCCCATCGACCTCTATGTCCATGTCAACATAAAGAATGTCTCCGAATTTTCTTACACGCGTTCTGTGGGGGTGATGAGCACCCTCCACTCTTTCGACAATCTCAAACAATGTATCGTAGATAGACAAATCCTTGGTTTCTTCCATTACTTCTGAACTGGTTTCAAGAAATATTCCAAGTGCCGATTTCATTACCCAAATGCTTATGCAAAGAGCCGTTAAGAGATCCAAAATAGGCAAATCAAGCGCAAATGTAAATCCCAAACCCAAAAGAACCGCTATGGATGTAAGTATATCATTCTGCATATTTTGGGCTGTTGCCGCTATCATTGCACTTCCCGATTTTTTCGCCATTACATACTGAATTCTCGATAAAATGAATTTCCCGGCTATTGATGCCAATGTAACATAGATAGCCGCTACATCAGGTTTAGCAAGGGTATCTATGCTTTTGAAACGTGACAGAGTGCTGATCATGAATTGAGCTCCCGCAAAAAATATCATGAATGAAAGAAGTTTTGTTGCAACGGTTTCAGCTCTTCCATATCCATATGGATGCTTCGGATCCGCTGGTCTTTCCATTATGGCTGCTGCAAACAATGTTATCAGAGACATGACTATATCCGTTGCGGAATCAATTCCGTCACCTATAACCGCCATGCTTCCCGAAAGCATTCCAACGACAAGCTTAGCCACTGAAAGCAAGGTATTTCCTGCGATTCCAATCCAAGATGCTTTTTTTATCTGTGTGTTTCTATCCATTGCAATCCTCCACCCGCATGGGCAATCATTTTTTCCTGCTCGCCCGGTATCTCAAAATGTGCATTATGTTGAGAACAACGGCAATCCAAAGAAATATCATCCTTATGTAATTGCCTGTCTTGCTTTCGCCATAGCCAAAAAACTGCATTCCAAGCCCTAATACGAGAAATCCCATTCCATAGTAGAGCAGTCTAAAATCCGCCTGCGGCTTTTGCGGCTGCTTATTGTTTTTATTGCTTTTGTCTTTTTTCTTGCTCATAGCTATCCTTTTCCTCCTTCTAAATGTCGATTTTCAGCAATTCCTTAAAGTCGCGTATCCTTCTCAAAGCTTCGGGATGAGCGTCTGAAGGGTCGTATAAAACCGTTGTGCAACCCAGAGCCTCCGGTTTTGCATAATCATTGTCGTAATCGTCGCCGATGAAAACAATGTTTCCGAAGTCGACCCCGGCCAATTCTTTTGCCGCATTGTATATGTTGTCGTGGGGTTTTTTCCATCCTATCTCGCACGAATTCACAGTGAACTCGAAATAAGCGAGTAAACCGGCATTTTTAAGAATTGAACGGACCCCGCTCCTTATCTTGAAATTTGAGACTACTCCCATGGGATATTTTTTTGACAATGCCTCCACTGCCTCTAAAACCGAATCATTTGCGTAACATTTTCCGGAATACTTCTTCCAAAACACCTCGTCCATGTTCTTTACGAGTTCGTCAATCTGACTTACATTCGCTTTCGCGCTTAAAACCCTTGCATATCTTTCCTTCATTTCATATTCCCGGAAACGCGGCAGTTCTTTTTCAAGCTCTTCGCATGCCTCTTTGTAATCCCAGTAGAATTCATTGAAGCCCTTCCACATGTTTTCAGCTTCAGATCCCTCGAAAGCCCACCTCGCATAATCCTCCGGCTTCGGCAAGGTTTTCATATCGATAAGGGTTTCCATGCAGTCAAACAATATCCATTTTTTCATAGGCTTCTCCTCTTGCATCATACCCCCGGCAATCCCCGGTTGGAATCGTCAGGCATTATCTCCATTCCAATTCCCGCATTATTCTTTCATTTTCTTCAATCAACCTGTTTATTTCCAATGCGGCAACATCCGCTGAGGAATCATTTAATCTGTAGCCCCTATCGAGCATCCATTCGTCTTCATTTACCGGATTCCTGATCCACGGCTCGCCAGGCGAAGATTTAAGGGCATTGTCGAGCATTCTGGACGCCTGGTGTATTTGTTTAGCCATTTCCGACACAAAGCCGTCCATTTCAGGAGCTTGTTCGGGGTATATACCCGCAAAATGGTAAGCGAAGTTGTAAAGTTGCCTTGTGAGATCCCTTATGCTTTGGCTTAGTCCCTCTGGAAGCGTTTCCCCGTAGGTTTCACGGTCCAACGCGTCAGAGTTCGCCTTCATCAATCCGAGTGATTCGTGAAGCTTGTATATGTATAAGGGATTTTCCTTTTCAAATGCCAATATTTGGAGATTACTTCCATAAACATCCAAAGCATCCACATAACCGAATAGAATGTTTGAAACTCCCACATTTTCCATTTCAATTATGTCATTTCTTTCATTCTTCATATATGATCCGAATGCCGCTATACAAAGCAGAGCTGTTATTAGACATGTTGCAACAATGGCCTTTTTCCGTTTGTTTACCATCACAATTCAACCTCCATTGCCGCATCTTCGCCGCACGCGAACCGGCTCCTGCAAAACTCCTTTTCAAAACGCAGGGTATCTCCCATGGCAAAGTCTGTTTGCGGACATATCACGGAGAGTCTTTCCCCATATGCCTTTTCTATTTCATAAGGAACACGGAAATCCCTTCTGAAGACAATAAGATACAATTTGTCAACCGGATTTTCCAGAAAGGGCTCAATGAACATGTTGTTCTTGATTCCTCCATCGAGACGATAACCTTGGTAGATTCCTTTTTCCACATCCCTATTTAACATGGCAAAAGCTTTTTTAGAATCAAATCTTTCAATTATATTTTCTTTTGAATCTGCTCTCTTTCTGTGAATCGGGAGAAGAGAGCTGTATTTTACATATTCAAGTCTGCTCCGCTTGTCAAGCGATGCAATTTCCTTTTCTTTTTCGTATAATGCGCAAGCATCGACAAAAACGTAGTTGACATAAGCCTTTTTTATTTCACTTTTCCTGTCCTCGAGGTCTCTAAGTATACCGATTATCGGCTCGTTATCTATTACCTTGCCGATATGTGAATAGTCGTGGTCAAATTTTGGAAGCTCCACATTGGTCCAAACTTCTTTCATTTTTTCAATGTTTCCTGTAAGCAGAAAATATAGGTTGACAGCGCCTATCGATGTGCCTGAAGCCACTTGAAACCGTATGCCTCTTTTATGTAAACCGTAAAGAACTCCAGCCTGAAATGAACCCTTTGCTCCGCCACCCTGTAAAAAAACTCCATTCATCTTTTCACCTGTTTCCTTAATATTTGTCGATTTCTTTTCTCTTCTTACAATGTACCATAATTGCTGTCTTCAATGAAGATAAAAAAGTTCCGGCTAAAGCCGGAACCCATAGTTATTTATCGGATGCATTGCTTGCCCCTTGATCATTTTTCTTTTGCTTTTTCAGACACCCGGCACTTGGCAATAGGCAACAGGCAGTAGACAGTAGGCAGAAAAAACCAAACACAAAAACCAACTAAAATCCACAATATTTAATCTTTTGTCCTTTGCTTTTGTCCTTTGCTTTTGTATTTCCTTTCCACTTACTACTTTCCACTTTCCACTTTC
>CAZTZB010000062.1:0-10480 GCA_964617505.1 uncultured Peptostreptococcaceae bacterium
CTTGTACACCTCCTCTAAAAAATCTCGCCAAATTCAGGCGTCCATAGGCTCTTAATACCTGATTCGTGCGGTTCTCCGTGCTTACGCATGATAACATACATAAAACACATAGTCAACAAATCGATTATATCACAAAGTAAGCAATTTACAAATAGGAAATTTCAAATTCTCCCGCTTTAATATCTTTGCTTTTCTTTATTTCAAGAGACAAGCCGTATCTTTCATTTACAAGCTCTCTATACCCTTTTTTTTCAAGCCATCTTCCTGTTGAAATATCAATTCCAAGTTCCAATTTCACCATAGATGTTTCTGCTTTGATTCTTGCCAATTCTCTTTCTATTTTACCTAGAGTATAGATCGGTTTTTCAAATGTCTCTTCCCTCATGTGCAGTCTTCCTATTGAAACGCCTTTTTTCTCTCTTGCCATTTCAAATAAGCCGGTTTTTGTAAATCCATAAATGTCGAACTTGCGATTGTCATATCGGACTAAAATATCTTCCACAGCCTTGCAAAGCTCTTCTTGAGCTCTTTTGTTTACATCAATGAAATCAATAAGAATCATTCCCGAAAGATTCCGAAGTATTATTTGCCTTGATGCCTCGATAGCCGCTTCCATATTTATCGCCTTGGCAACTCCATATAAAGACTTGGCCGCGCTTTTAGCCGAATTAACATCAATTGATGTTAAAGCTTCTGTCTCCTCTATAACTATGTTTCCGCCACTCTTAAGCCATATTATTTTCTTTACAGACTCTTCCAATGCTTTTTCTAAAGAAAACAATGAAAACGTGTAAAAACCTTCCGAAATATCTCTAAATTCGCAGATTTTATTTTCTATCCCTGCGCAAGCATTTAATACTGATTGCATATCATCATCACAATCGAAAACAATTTTTTCGATGCCTCGATAGGAATTGTTTATTACCGTTTCAACTACAAAATCTCTACCCATATAAATTCTTTTCGGTGCCCTTGCATATACCTTTTGCGCGCAAATATCTTGCCATTTCGCTTCAAGATTTTCATAATCCTTCTTAATTGCTTCATATGATAGCGTTTCCGCATGTGTCCTTATTATCATTCCAAAGGGCTTGTCATGCATAGAGTAAGCTATTTCCTTAAGGCGTCTAATGGATTTGGGGTTATCTATCTTATTTGAAAGGGCTATCCTATTCTTGTCATCGTCGTAAAAAACAAGTCCATCTCCCTGAACGCTCAGCTTTCCTGTAAGTTTAGGCCCCTTGTCCCCTACGGCTTCCTTTTTTATCTGAACTGCAATTTCATCCCCCATTTTTAAAAGCTCTGAAATTTTGTCTTTTTCGTAAGCTCCCTTAATATCTTCCTTTTGAAGATATCCGTTTTTATCAATTCCAATATCGACAAACACTGCCTGCAAAGAATCCAAAACCTTAACGACTCTTCCCATGTATATGTCTCCTATTCGGCCCTCTTTTTCTTCCGAAACCTCAAGCCTGTAGACAGTGTCGTCAAAAATAACAGCAGCTCTTTTAATTAGTCCTATAGTATTGAATACAATTGCATTCACTGCATAGCCACCTCTGAAATTGTCTTCTCGAAAGATAGGGGCCCATCATCTGTACTTGCGAATATATCAATCCTCAAAACATTAACCTCGTTTAAATCGATTTCTTCGCCAAGCTTGTCCCCCAAACCCTTCAAAAGGAAAAGAGGATTAAGATTGCCGCGACTTCCTGCTCTGAGAACTACCTTTAAAGTAATCCTATTCCCTTCATCTTTAATTATTTCAAATTTGTGCACATCGTCTTTCAAATTTTTTTCAAGCATTTTTCCAGATTTAGTTTTTTTCATGACTAATATGAATTCCGAGCTCAGTAGATTTTCAAGTCTGCCTACCATCTCTTTTTGCATTAAAAAATCGATTTGGAATTCAGAATAGTCCACTATACTCATAAGTGATTTTGCCTTTGCCTCCACATAACCGCCATTAATAATTCTAAGCCCTTCCGGGAGCGTTTCATTCATGTCGAAAATGAATTTGTTCATTTCAACAGTCTCCGTCACTTCAAGGTCAATATATTCCCCTGTGCTTGAAAAACCAACCGATGAAGGCAGCGCAAAGCTCATTTTAGGATGGGGATTGAATCCCTCGGTATATTTAAGTGAAACCCCACTTCTTCTGAATGCACGTTCGAAAACCTTGATCATCTCAAGATGACCCAAGTATTTGACCCTGCCTCTTTTTTCATATCTCGCTCTTATCCTATACATCGCATGCACCTCTATAATCCTTTGAAATTCCGCAATTGCAACATCCCTGCCTGCAGTCTGGCGTCAATTCGCCAATTTTTGCTTTTTCGTTTTCACTTGCAAGAAACTGCTTTTCTATTCCGGCACTTATATGATCCCACGACAAAGCTTGCTTATAGTCTGAAAATCTGTTGGCATAAGCAATCGGATCTAGTCCAGAGTCTTTCATTGCCGCAATCCATTTGTCATAATCAAAGTATTCGTTCCAACTGTCAAATTTACACCCTGAATTCCATGCCTTGTAAATCACCTCGGAAAGCCTTCTGTCTCCCCTCGAGAATACTGATTCCATAAAGCTTGTATCCGCATCATGATAATTGAATTGTATTGTTTTTTCCTTCCTGAACATCTTACTTAAATATCTATGCTTCTCCATGAAAACAGATGGTTCATCCTGCCTAGCCCATTGGAAAGGCGTGAAGGCCTTGGGTACAAAATTGGAAACACTAACTGTTATCCTCGGCTTTCTTCTTCTTTTTTCCTTTGGCATTTTGTAATAAGTCTCCAAAACTTTTTTTGCAAGATCATAAATGCCATCAAGATCCTCTTCCGTCTCGGTCGGAAGTCCTATCATAAAATATAGTTTGACGGAATCCCATCCTAGATTGAAGGCATTTTCAACAGATTCTAAGAGATCATTTTCTTCTATACCCTTGTTTATTACATCTCTCAATCTCTGGCTTCCGGCTTCAGGAGCAAAGGTTAGCCCCGTCTTTCTCACACTCTGTATCCTTTGCAATATTTCAATTGAAAAACTGTCAAGCCTAAGAGACGGAAGCGATATACCAACGCGCTCCTTTTCATAGCGACTGAGCAGTTTTTCAACCAATCCTCCCAAATTCGAATAATCACTTGTGCTTAGGGACGCCAGTGAAAGCTCCTCGTATCCAGTATTTTTTATTATATTGTCAACTATTTCTGAGATTGTATCGATTGATCGCTCCCTGACTGGTCTATAAACCATACCCGCATGGCAGAATCTGCATCCCCTTGTGCACCCTCTGAAAATTTCAATAACAGCTCTGTCATGTACTGCATCAGCATAAGGAACTATCTGTTTTGAAGGGAAATACGCTTTATTCAAATCAAGTATCATGTTCTTTTTTATTATGGCGGGAGCTGCTTTTTCAATGGGCTTTATTCCAACAAATATACCGTCTTCATAAGTCGCCTCATAAAAAGATGGAATGTAGATGCCTGGAATGTCTACAATGTTTTTTAAAAATTCCCGTTTTGTTGTTTTTTCTGCCTTGTGCGCCTTGAACCGTTCTATGAATTCTGGCAATATGTTCTCCGAATCCCCTATGAAAACGACATCGATAAAGTCTGCTATCGGTTCGGGATTGAATGCGCATGGCCCTCCAGCTATAATCAAGGGATGGGATTCGTCTCTATCTAGTGCAAAAACCGGCAATCCTGACAAATCAAGCATGTTTACAATGTTCGAATAACTCATTTCATATTGCAAAGTAAATCCGATAATATCAAGATCTCCGGCCGGAGTCCTCGACTCCATAGTAAATAATGGGGTATCAGTTTCCCTCATGATTTTTTCCATATCTGTCCACGGAGAAAAAAGCCTCTCGCAGAAGACATCATCCATATCATTAAGCAGAAAATACAATATCTGCAAACCCATAAAAGACATTCCTATTTCATATACGTCCGGAAATGCAAAACCGAAACGCACCGTATCTTCGCTGATTTCCTTGTTTATCGTATTAACTTCTCCGCCAATATAACGGCTAGGTTTTTCCACCTGTTTCAATAAATAATCTATTTGCATAATAATCCTCCATGATACTTTTTAAAATTTAATTTTCTGCTTTCTAAGCGAAATTCCCAACACAATTCCTATCGCCGCCATGCTTATTATTAGCGAACTTCCCCCGTAGCTCATGAAAGGAAGGGTAACACCTGTTACAGGCATGACTCCCATTGTCATACCAATGTTTTGGACTATTTGATAAAGAAACATCGATATGATTCCGGATACTAGCAAGGTTCCATATGCATCCTTAGCGTTTCTTGCCACGCTAAACATCCTATATAGTAATATAAAATATAGAAGTATAAGGCATGCGCCTCCTACAAAACCTAGTTCTTCCACCAAAACTGCAAAAATAAAATCGGTTTCCTGTACTGGTAAAAAATCGTATCTTGTCTGAGTCCCCATGAAAAGCCCTTTTCCTTTTAGCTGCCCCGACCCTATAGTGATTTTTGATTGCCTTACATGATAATTGCCAGGCAAATCGGTGTTTGACGGATTTAGAAAAGCATCTATCCTTCTTTTCTGGTGATCACCCATGAATCTATATGCAACAGGAATCATTGCTATTCCAAATGCACCGCCTCCTATGAAAAATCGCCATGGCATACCGGCAACAAAAAGCATTCCTGCTGTAATTACGGCAAAAACCAAGGCACTTCCAAGATCCGGCTGCATCAATATAAGCAATAGGAAGGGCAATGGAAATATGAGCGCCATCATTATTTCTCCTATGCTGCTTATGTTGCCATATCGGCTTTCCAAGAATTTTCCGTAGGAAAGTATGAATCCTATTTTTGCAAGCTCGGATGTCTGTATATCTATAGGTCCTATGTCAATCCAGCTTCTGGCTCCACCCCTTATAACTCCCAATCCCGGTATATAAACCATAAGCAACATTAAAATCGACAATACATAAACAATCTTATATAATTCTCCCAAATAATTGTAGTCTACAAGAAGCATAAACAGAATAACAAGAAGTCCAAGTCCGAAGGCTATGGTTTGTACCTTTACCTGCCTTGTCAGTCCGTTTTCAGTATAATGTGTAGCACTTGCAATAATTACGATTCCAAGGGCAATTATCGACACCATAGTTATGAACAGTATAAAATCAAAATGTTTAAGCATTTTTCTTTCGAACATAAACTCACTCCGCCCCCTGTAAATTATCCTGCATATCAAGGTTTTCAATAGCAGGCACTTCAAGTTCAAGATACTCGGCAATTATATCCCTTGCCACAGGTGCCGCGTATCCACCATGAGCCCCCTGAAAAAGAAGAACAGCCACGGCTATGCGCGGGTTCTCATAAGGTGCAAAAGCAACGAACCATGCAAAGCTCTTGTAATCATCCTTGTAGGAATCAAGAACAGTTTTGTCCAATGCTCCATCAGTATACTCGTCAAGGGCATATCGCCAAATCACTCCATCTTCAAGATATCCGCTTCTTACTTTTTGCGAAATTTTATCAGATTGACCGGCTTTCTCAAGCGCAGTAATCTCTTCATTTCGCTCTTTCGTAATATCGTCGACCAAAGATTCCACTGCAGCAAGCTCTAATGAACTCCCTTGATATTTACCCAATGCAGAAAGATTGCTTAGATAGGAATTGTACTCTTTGAAATGTTGTTTAAAATATTCAACTTCATCAACGGGTGGAATCTTGCCCTCTTTTTCCGCTGTTCCTGTCTTTGCTCCAACTTTAACTGGAAAATCTTCAAAAAGTGTTCTGGCTGTTCCTTCATCACCAGAAGTAACCGCTAGCATTCCTTCCCTTAAATACGATAAGTTTTTGGAATCTATAAGATCAATTTCTGCTCCGTTACCGCTGTTTTCCATGTTTAGTGTCAAGTCATAAAGCGTTCCACCATTGGCAATAGCAGAAATATATCTGGCCATCTGAAGGGATGTGTAAGTATGCCCTCCCTGTCCTATTGCCAAGTTGAAAGTATCGCCAACATCCCATGCTATCTGATTAAAATAGCTGTATTTAATCAAGTCAGCAAGAGCTTCAACTTTTTTTACACGCGAATTTTCAACATTTTCATCTCTAATCCCAATATTTGAAAGCCTGCTTATTATTTCTCCTCTGGAAGGATTCTCATCTGCCCAGTCAGCAATCACTTTCACAATTTTATCCAATTCTTCTTCATCTTCAAATATTTCCGCCTCGAAATATTCCTCAGCAACAGCTTTAAGTCTCAGTTTTAAATAATATTTTTTGTTTGCAATTTCTTTTTCAGGATCGGGAACCCCGTATGCCGCCTCTTCAATTTCTATACCGGTATTTTCGCCCAGTCCAAATCTTTTAGCATAATCAAGCATTGTTTCAACATTCATTTCAAAATCCATGGGTCTGTCTTTATAGAAGTCGTATCCGACAGATATGCTATAAAAATAATAGTTGCATGAAACTTCGATTGCTTTTATAAGGTTTGTAAGTCCGTGCTTAGCGCGATAATCATTCCATATCCAGCAACCAAAATCGCGGTCGGAAAGTTCTATCCTCCCATTCGAATATATGGATTCATATGGATTTAGTCCCATTTCAAGAGCTGCCAAGCCTGTAATCATTTTGAATGTAGACCCGGGCTGCACTGCAGTTAGAGCAGCTATATTGTACATCGGTCTTGCCGCAAGCGGATTCCTGGAATTTACAGGTTGCAGCTTATTCCAATCGGCTTGGTTTATTCCCGTAGTAAACAAATTCGGGTCGAATGACGGAAAATTGGCCATCGCCAGAATTTCACCGGAATTTACATCTACAGCCACTACCGCTCCTGAATCAGCATTTTGAGACTGCTCTCCGAATCTATAATCGCCCCATGGACTCTCGTATACTTCCTTGGTCTGTATTCTATTCAAAACTTTTTCCAAGGCATCTTCCGCCGTCTTTTGAAGCCCTAAATCTATAGTAAGAACAATATCCTTTCCCGGAATTGGTTTTTCTTCACTTATTTCGGATATTAATTGTCCATACGCATCAACTTCAACCTTTTTAAAACCATTTTGTCCCTTTAGCAGAGTTTCATAGCTTTTTTCAATGCCGGTCTTTCCTATGAATGCATTCGGCGAATATCCCATTTCATCAACATATCGCTCAACTTCCACCCCTGTGCTTATTTTCCCCAAATACCCAAGCACATGGGCTGCAAGTTCCCCTTCAGGGTAATATCTGATAGGCTCTATTTCAACATTAATTCCAGGAAGATGCATGCCTTTTTCTTCTATTAAAATTGCAGTTTCTTCGGATATATCGCCAGCCAAGGTTATGGGCTGATATTTTCTGTATCCCTGATTCTTGATAGCATTTCTAACAGCCATTATATCCAACGACTGCGATATCGTGTATTTATCGTCAAGCCTGTAATATTGCCATATCGCATCATATGCATCCTCTGCGCTCAAATCGTTTTCCAATCCATATGATTCTAAAAATCCCTCTTTTTCCATCTGCGATAAAAATTTCATGCTTTTAACCGAAATAGGGGGTGTTATCCCCTTGTATCTAAGCAGATTCTGAGCTTCATATACACTAAGATTCCCATCAATTTCCTCACGAGTTCTAAGCATATCAAAGGCTGTCTGTGCGTCCTCTGTATCCCTGAGTTGATTGTTCTCCCGCCACTCGTCAATTTCACGGTCATATGAATATTCAAATTTTCCGCTTTCAGAATAAGTTATTGGAAAAGTTATTCGTTGCTCGCCTTTTTTATCAAGTATATCCATCAATGCCACAGCTGTTTTTTCAAGATCCTCTTTCGGCATTTCACTAATAATAAGTTTAACTGCGAATGAAGGCACATTTCCTGCAAGCAAGGCACCATTACGGTCTGATATTTCTCCCCGCCATGCAGTCACAGGCATTTCTTTTATTAGCACATTTTCGGATATTTCAGCATATTCTGCACCTTCAACAATGGTAAGACTCGACAACCTAAATAGCAAAAGTACAAAGATAACAACCACCATGGCTAATAGTTGATTGTTTCTATTCTTCATGAATTCATTCATTTAATCACCTACCGACTGTGCTTCCATATTTTACAATTATATTTCCAACAAATTTATACACAAGCCAAGAAAATATAATATTCAATGCCAATTCAGGAATTATCATACGCAAAATTATTGCAGATAAATCAAATTTCATTCCCGCAAAATAATATATTACAATAATCATAAGGTATTGGCAAACAGTTGAAAAAGCAATCATCACAATAGGTGTAACTCCGCTTTCCTCGAAAAAATTTCCGCTGATTGCGGAAACCGATACAGCTATTGCCAAATAAATCAACATATAAATTCCAAAGGCTGGACTGAAGAAAAAATCCTGAAGTACACCTCCTGCCACAGCTGCACAAATGGCTATTGGCATTTCATATCTAATTGAAAAAACAACTACTAAAATTAGTGTCAGATTCGGAATGGCTCCAAAAATCCGCATGTGCTGAAGTAAAGTTGTTTCTATCAAAAAACCTATAGTCATGGTCAAAAAAGTTAGTCCATATTTCATGGTTGTTCCACTCCTTCTGCAGGCAGAATTACCATGACTCGATTTATTGTTTTGAAATCAACCACCTGCTCTACCTTTATCTTTTTCAAGAATTCATTTTTTTCAATAATTACATCGCTTACAGTCCCTATTAAAAGTCCTTCCGGATAGATTCCGAGACCCGATGTTACTATTTCCTGTCCTGTCGAAACTTCCGCCTTAGGATCAAAAAGATATCCCGACAAACCTCTTTCCCTTCCACCTTCAACTATCCCAATTGCAAAATCTTTGTCGTCTAGCAGCTTGAAGCTAACAGAGCTTTTGTTGTCGATTATTGAAACAACCTTAGCCCAATCCTTTCCTGCCTCATAAACAATGCCGATAAGCCCACTTCCGTTTATTACAGCCTGCTCTGCATATACACCATCATCCATACCCTTGTTTATTATGAACATGTTAAACCATGTTCCAGGGTCTTTCGCCACCACATCACATGTCAGAAAATCATAGCCTTCATTCTCTGCATAATTCAATGCTTCTCTCATTTCAGTAAGATCTTTTAGCTCCTTTTGTGAAAGGGTCGCATCAATAAATTTGCGCCTTAGCTCCTGGTTTTCTAGCAGAAGCTCTTTGTTGGTCTTGTCAAGACGCCAAATATTCAATACGGGATTGATTATGTTACCAAAAAAATCCGTTCCAACGGTCAATCCCCTCTGTACAAAGGTTAGATTCCTTCCTGCAAAGCTTTCAATAGGACTTATCTCTCCGTCTCCACCAAAAGTTGATATTATAAGAATTAGCAAAAGTGCAATTGCAACTCCGGCAACTATTTTTCTCTTTTTGGATTCATTCAAATTTCGTCACCACGCATGTCAATAGGTTCGTTTGCTTGTAATAAAAGCCCGTTTGTGCTCGTCAAGAGTTTCGATGGCAATGCCTGTTCCTAGTGCGACGCAATCAAGTGGATTATCTGCTACTCTTACAGGCATTCCCGTTTCCTGTCTTATCAATACATCTAAACCCGACAACAATGCCCCTCCACCTGTGAGTATGATTCCATTTATCATAATATCTGATGCAAGCTCGGGAGGTGTTTTTTCCAATGTGTTTTTTATATTTTCAACTATAATTCTGACCGGTTCGCCAAGAGCTTCCATTATTTCCAATTCATTAATTAGTATTGTTTTGGGAAGTCCCGTTACCAAATCCCGACCGCTTATTTCCATTTCTTTAATTTTTTCTCCAACAAAAGCAGATCCCACCGTCATCTTTATTTTTTCCGCCGTACGTTCTCCAATCATTAGGCTATACTTCTTCTTCATAAAGGTTATGATGGCTGTATCCATCTCATCCCCTCCAACCCTTACTGAACGACTGCTTACGATTCCACCCATGGATATAATTGCCATTTCAGTTGTTCCACCGCCTATATCGACAACCATGTTTCCTATTGGTTCCCCGACAGGAAGTCCTGCACCTATTGCTGCCGCCATAGGTTCTTCTATAAGAAATGCTTTTTTTGCTCCAGCAGACATGGCCGCATCAATTACAGCCCTTTTTTCAACTTCGGTTACCCCGCAAGGCACTCCAAGAAGAATTCTCGGAGCAAATATGAACGCATTTTTCGAGCACGCTTTTTTGATAAAATATCGAAGCATGCTTTCAGTAGTATCAAAATCGGCAATAACGCCATCCCTTAAAGGCCTGATTGCTTTTATGTTTCCCGGTGTTCTACCTATCATCAGTTTTGCTTCATTTCCTACGGCTAGCACCTCATTTGTTATTGTATCTATTGCAACAACCGACGGCTCTCTAATCACTATTCCTGCACCCTTCACATGAACAAGTGTATTTGCGGTCCCAAGGTCTATTCCCATATCCTTTGCAAACAAATTTTTAAAACACATATTTCTATCCCCTTCCCAAA
>CAZTZB010000063.1:0-10442 GCA_964617505.1 uncultured Peptostreptococcaceae bacterium
TTATTCAACCATAGTAATTATAACTATAGAAAGTCCAAGTTCTGTTTGAGGGTCTGCTTCCGTATCATTGTTAACAGTGACGGAACCGTCTGCAAGCTTTGCATAGATAGCCTCATAATCATCCTGAATAAATGTTGTAAACTTCGATGTGTCCATTGGAAGCGCAACACCATCAAACTCTGCGTCTAATACTAGTGATTGTCCGCCTGGGAAAGCATCTGCATAGTACTCCGTTAATGTCTTTTGCACTGCTGCAGAGAGACCCTTCATTGCCGAAGTGATAACTGTATCGGATTCAGAGCTTTGATCCACATCAACACCGATGACCGCTTTGCCTGCTTCTTCTGCAGCTAACATAACAGAGTTTCCGACCATTCCGCCAGCGGCGAAAATCACTTCTGTGCCTTCTTCATACCAAGATGCTGCCAGTGCCTGGTTCTCAGGAGTATCATTAAAGTTTCCTGTATAGTGGTATTTCATATCTATGCTTTCAATATCCATTTCTATAGCAGCCGCATCTGCGCCCTGAAGAAATCCGTAGCCATATCTAACTACAGGTCCAATACTCATTCCGCCCATGAATCCAAGTTTTGTGTATCCATCTTTAACTGCCGCATATCCAGCCAAGTAGCCGGACTGCTCTTCAGCAAAAAGGATGCTGACAGTGTTTCCATCTATTCTATAATCAGAGTAATCTGCATTATGCGGGTTACCATCAATAAGTATAAATTTAACATCTGGATACAGTTCCTGTGCCATATAAATCGGCTCTTCAAATAAGAATCCTGGGCCAACAACAACTTTTGCGCCGCCTTCGACAGCCAGCTGGATAGCAGCTAGATACGCATCGGTGCTTTGCTCCTTCGGATTGAAGTATCTGTGGGTTTTGGTATTTGCTACTGCATAATCGACGATACCTTCCCAAACACTCTGGTTGAAGGAGTTGTCGTCGATTAAGCCGCTGTCGGTGATGACCATGGCTATTTCATAGCTTGTATCAGCATCTTCCATTGTAATTGCATATTCGGTTTTTGTTGCATCTGTCCATGTAACTACATATGTGTATACTACTTCTCCATCACTTTGTTCCCATCCATATGCCATATTTGTATTCATCCAGGCGATTAGCCTGTCACCAAAGTTTGCTTCCATCTTCACCGCATCTGTAGATGATAACTCGTCATTAACATCATGCATAATTTTAGCTGATGAAAACACTTTTCCCTCTGGGATTATCAATTCGACCGGCACAGCAACAGCTTCTACTGTCCATGGTCCACCCGGTACAGCTGAATTTATGACATCTACGTAAGCCTGACTCACCTGCGCTGCATCAAATGTACCTTTATAGTAAGCCAAAGACCACATGCTAGCAATGGCTTCATTTAATGCTGCAGTATTGTCAAAGCCTCCTGATGCAATCGCTTGAGTGAAATTCACTGTAACAAGGGTTGTTGCTGTAAATCCTCCATTTGCGGTTATAGCTGTGATAGTTGTACTTCCTGCAGCCATAGGTGTAACTACTCCACCCGCAACAGTTGCTACATCCTCATCACTGCTTGTCCATGATACAGTTTTGTTTGTTGCGTTAGTAGGAGCAACTGTTGCCGTGATTGTTCCTGTTCCACCAACTGTTAAGTCTATTGCTGTTGGTGTAATGGTAATAGCACTAACTGCTACAGTACTACTGCTACTTCCACCACCACTACCGCCAGTACTCGCAGCTGTAAATGTTAATGTGGTAGAAGGCCCAAAAGGATTGATGCCTGCTGCTGCATAACGAACTAATAGCGTATGATTTCCGGCGAAGTCGAGTGCGTCGAATATGCTTGCAATATAAGAAGTATAATTCGCAGAATCAAGTTTGTATTCCATTTCTACGGTCATGCCTGATACTTTATCTGTGTCATCATTCCTTGTTACTGTTGGTGCAAGTGGGGTAATTGGTCCAAGCGAATAATTATATGCTCTTTCCAGACTAATTACAGATTCTCCACGCTTAATTTGAAATTGAGGGCCGAAACTTCCATCAAGATACCCTATCATTATTTTCGCCTCAACAGTTGCACCAACGGGCCCTTTGCTCCATGTTAAATTGGATGCATCAGTAAAAATATTGGCAGCTGCAGTATTTGCGGTAAGCTTAAGGATTTTCATTATAATCGTCGCCGCTTCTTCTCTGTTTATTTGATTATTTGGCCTAATCGTACCATCCGGATATCCGGTTATGTATCCTGCAGCTTGTGCGATTGATACTGTATCGAAATACCAATCATTCGAATTAATATCAACATAAGTTACTGCTGCTTTAGCAGTATAGCCGAATTCCCTATTAACCAATTCCATAAACTCAGCTCTGGTAATGTTGTTATCCGGTCTAAAAGTTCCATCCGGATATCCTTTAATACTTCCTTGATCAACCCACTTTTGTATTGATAGCTCTGCCCAGTGGCCACTAATGTCAGAAGTATTTTCTACTTCTGCAAAAGCCATAATACCAAAGCTTGTAAAAATCATTAAAAATGCCAATACAAATGATGTTAATCTTTTGCTCTTCACTGTACTTCCTCCTTTACAAATTATTAGTTCGAAAATAAACACGCAAACCATGTCCATGAATATTTTATGCTTCGAAACTTCTTCCATTTCCTTTTTTATTTCAATTCAATATAGCTAAAACCGTTTTTAAACTATACCCCAAACTATGCCCTTTTAAACTTCAAAATTTTTGTAGGGATTCCTCTCAATATCACATATACTTGTATCCTTTTTCCAGATGATTTTTCTACATTTTATAACATTCCCTTAATCTATTTCACATTTTAACTGTAATCCCGCCATATACGGTCACAATAAAAAAAGACGCCTTTGGGCGTCTAATTGTTTTGCTGAAGGTATGCGTTTATAAACATATCTATGTCCCCGTCAAGCACCGAGGCTATGTTGCCAACCTCGGCTCCGGTTCTATGGTCCTTGACCATTGTGTAGGGATGGAATACATAGGTTCTTATCTGGCTTCCCCAGGCTATCTGGGAATAGTCTCCCTGGATATCCTCAATCTTTTCCTTGTGCTCTGTTTGCTGTAGCTCAATAAGTTTTGCCATGAGCATTCGCAGTGCGGTGTTCTTATTGTGGTGCTGGGATCTCTCGTTCTGGCACTGCACAACTATGCCCGTTGGAAGATGGGTTATCCTGATTGCGGAATCCGTTTTATTTACATGTTGCCCACCAGCCCCGGAGGATCTGTATGTGTCTATCTTAAGGTCTACGGGATTTATGTCTATTGCTGCATCGTCCGGAAGCTCCGGCATTACATCCACCGAGGTGAATGATGTGTGCCTCTTACCCGAGGTATCGAATGGAGACATCCTTATGAGGCGGTGCACGCCCTTCTCCGCTTTGAGGTATCCGTATGCGTAATCACCTTTGATTCTTATCGTAACAGACTTGACTCCACCTTCCTTATCCGGTATATAGTCAAGCGTTTCAATTTCGTAGCCCTGGTTCTCCGCCCAACGCGTGAACATCCTAAGGAGTATTTCCGCCCAGTCCTGCGCGTCAAGGCCCCCCGCTCCGGAGTGAATCGACAGTATGGCGTTGTTCAAATCGTATTCTCCGCCAAGAAGGGTTTTAAGCCTCAGTTTTTCGAGGGACTTGTTTAGGTCTGCCATTCCCTTTTGAATCTCTTTTTCTACCGAGTCATCCTCTTCCTCTAGCGCCATTTCAGTGAGAATGGTCAGTTCTTCCCATTGGTTGTGGAGTTTTTCGTATGTTTCAATTTTATCCTTTACAAGCTTTGATGCCTTCATGACTTCCTGGGCCTTTTCATGGTCGTCCCAAAAGTCTTGCACGGTCATCTTTTCGTCAATCTCGGCCAATTTTTCTTTCAGGCTGGCCAGGTCAAAGAGAAACCCTCAAATCGTCGAAGATTTCTTCCATTTCCCTTAGCTCAGCCATGCTGGTTTCAAGTATCAGCATGGTTAACACCTCCAAAATGTCAGATATTTTAGTTTAAGAATTACTTGTCTTTTCCGCAGCACTTCTTGTACTTCTTTCCGCTTCCGCAGGGACATGGATCGTTCCTTCCAACCTTCTTATCCGAAACAAAAGGCTTTGCTTTTTCATTGCTTGGGGCGCTATTAGGCACTCCTGCCCTCATTCCTTGGCGATAGTCCAGTTCGCTGCCCTTCTCGTCCTCTATTGTGGTCAGCTGTTTCCTTTGGGTCTTGGTCTCTACTGTTACATGGTACATATATTTAACCATGTCTTCCTGTATGCTTTTTATCATTTCGTCGAACATGTCGAAGCCTTCCATTTGGTATGCCCTGACAGGATCCTCGTTTCCTATTGCCCTAAGACCTATGCCTTGCTTTAGTTGGTCCATTGCATCTATGTGGTCAATCCATTTCGAGTCGACAACCCGGAGGAGTATTACTCGCTCCAGATCGCGCATCTTATCTTTCCCGATCTCATCTTCCTTCTTGTTGTACATTTCGGTTGCCATTGTGATTATATCGCCCCTCAATGTTTCTTTGTCAAGGCTTTCTATATCCTTATATTCAAGGTTTTCCGATGGCATAAATATGTTTTTAAGTTTTTCTGAAAGTCCTGCCATGTCCCACTCTTCGGGATATTCCGATCCCATAGTATGGACATCAATAACTTCTTCAATGAGATTCTCTATCATGGAGAAGACGTATTCCTTCAAGTCCTCTCCCTGAAGAACCTTGCGGCGCTCGGAATAGATTATTTCCCTCTGTCTGTTCATTACATCGTCATACTGCAAAACATGCTTCCTTATTGAAAAGTTCCTTCCCTCTACCTTCTTTTGGGCTCCCTCAATGGACTTTGAAAGAATCGATGCCTCTATAGCGTCATCATCGCTCATTCCAAGCTTGTCAACCACGCCCTGTATCCTGTCGCTTCCAAAAAGCCTCATGAGGTCGTCCTCAAGCGATATGAAAAATTGAGATGATCCCGAGTCTCCCTGACGGCCCGACCGGCCTCTTAGCTGATTGTCGATTCGCCTTGACTCGTGTCGCTCAGTTCCCAGTATATGAAGTCCTCCCGCAGCCTTTACCTTTGCGCCCTCTGCGTCAACTTCTGCCTTATATTTCGAAAAGATCTTGTCGTAAATCTTCTTTGCTTCCACAAACTCTTCGTCGCTGTATTCTATAACGCCCGTCACTCTGCTTATTATTTCCTCGTCATACCCAAGCTTTCGCATTTCCTTCTTGGCCATAAATTCCGCGTTTCCGCCAAGCACTATATCTGTTCCGCGACCGGCCATGTTGGTGGCAATGGTAACCGCTCCATATCTTCCCGCCTGGGCTACAATTTCAGATTCCCTTTCGTGCTGCTTAGCATTTAGGACCTCATGCTTTACGCCTCTTTTTTTAAGCATTGAGCTTATAAGCTCCGATGTCTCTATGGCAATGGTGCCAACGAGAACAGGCTGCCCCGTCGCATGCCTCTCACTTATCTCCTCGACAGCATTCCTAAACTTGCCCATTATCGACTTGTATACAGCATCCGGCTTGTCATCCCTTAGTATGGGCTTGTTTGTCGGAACCACTACAACATCCATGTTGTATATCTGCTTGAACTCATCCTCTTCGGTTTTTGCAGTACCTGTCATACCCGAAAGCTTGCTATACATCCTGAAATAGTTTTGAAGGGTTATAGTAGCAAGTGTCTGCGACTCCTTGCGAACCTTAAGACCTTCCTTAGCCTCTATTGCCTGGTGCAAACCGTTTGAGTAGCGTCTGCCAAGCATCAGCCTTCCAGTAAACTCGTCAACAATTAGAATCTCCCCGTCCTTGACTACATAGTCCTTGTCTTTTTTCATGAGTGTATATGCCCTTAGAGCCTGATTAATATGGTGAGAAATCTCCATGTTCTCGGGATCTGCCATATTCGCAATCTTGAAAAATTTCTCGGCTTTTGGTATGCCTTCCTCGTCTGTAAGGGTTACATTCCTTTCTTTTTCGTCAAAAATGTAGTCCTTCTCATTCTTAAGACTCGTAACGAATTTGTCCGCAAGCATATACAGATCCGTCGTCTTGTTTCCCGCTCCGGAAATGATTAGAGGCGTTCTGGCTTCGTCTACCAATATGGAGTCCACTTCGTCTACTATGGCAAAATTCAGCTTCTTTTGAACCATGCCTTCTTTATATATGACCATGTTGTCTCTCAGGTAGTCGAATCCGAATTCATTGTTGGTGCCATACACTATGTCGCATAGATAGACCTCGTTTTTCTCCTTGTCACTAAGTCCATGCACCAAGCACCCTACCGTGAGTCCCAGAAACTCGTAGATTCTTCCCATCCAGGCCTTGTCCCTTGAAGCCAGATAATCATTCACGGTTACAACATGCACGCCCTTTCCCTCAAGTGCGTTAAGGTAAGCAGCAAGCGTAGCGGCCAGGGTCTTGCCCTCTCCTGTTTTCATCTCGGCGATTCGGCCCTGATGAAGCACTATGCCTCCCAAAAGCTGAACCGGAAAATGACGCATCCCAACCGTTCTTACAGCCGCTTCTCTCACAACTGCGAAGGCCTCAGGAAGCAACTCGTCCAAGGTTTCCCCTTCTTCTATTCTATTTCGGAATTCATTTGTTTTTTCCTTTAGGCTTTCATCATCCAGGGTTTTTATCCGCGGTTCAAAAGCCTCCACCTTCTCGACTATTTTCATGAGTTTCTTTACTTCTTTATCGTTCATACTTCCTACAAGCATACTAATTAGTCCCAATAGGTCCATCTCCTTTCCATAGCTTTTAACATTATATCACTTCTTAATAACTCATTCAAAAAACCGCCCAAAGGACGGTCTAAAATTCATATTAAGCCACCAAAATGCAAATCCCGCATCATTTACCCTTGTATTGAGGTGTAACCATGCGGTTTCTGGAAAAACGGTATTTCTTAAGCATTTCGCCTCTCAAATAGAATATTATTCCAAGCGACATGAGAAGGTCTCCTATACTGATTAGCTTTGCCAAGGGATAAGGCTTAGGTATTACAATCAGCTTTCCTAAAAAGCGCGACCAAGAATCCAGGCTCTCCATGGAGATATAGTTTATTATTTCTCCTGATTCGATTCCATTTATCATGTTTTCCAAACCCGCTATTCTGAGGCCCTCCATGTAAATAGGCATCTTGAAGTGATTCAGCATTATTGTGACAATGTTAAGAACAGCTCCTATGGCTATTATCCAGAAACCCTTCTTGTCTAAATTCCAAAGTAAAATCCCAAACATCATTAAGAGCGAAATAAAATATATACGAGATCCAAAGTCTTCAAAAAACGGGCTATTTATGGAAAACATAGGTGATATTCCCAAAAAAAACGCAAGCAATATTATATACCATCCGCGGATGCGTGTTATTCCAATGTTTGTTATTCTTCCATTTTGAACTATTCCTATTACTATTCCCAATATTACACTTTCAACAAACACCCGTTCTCCTCCCCTTTTTCGTATTGTAAATAAAGAAAAAAACTCCTCCTGAAATTACAATATCCCCTATGCTTATTGTCTTAGGAAAAGGATATGGCGAAGAAATGTTAATTACATCCCCAAGCATTGTCAGATTGGTAGTTTCATCATCCAGCAGCGTATGCCCCGCTATCAAACCATTTTCCAATTGCTCAACCCCACGGCCATAACCTACTGATAATGCCATACTCGTGTCCACCGGCATCATTCCGTCATTTGACGCAATTACGGCAAAATTAAGCATTATCCCCAAAAGTATAAAGACAAAAACCCTTTTACGCAGATTAAAATAGCAAAATATAATCAGCATTGTATATACCATTATTTGAATAACCAGGTAATACTCATTCATAAAAATACGCAATCCCATAAGATCTTGTCTAACAATTATTCCGCATGCAAATTCAAGCAGGAATGCCGCAATTGGCAAATACAAATATCTTACATGCATGTATCTCAAAAAACGCATGTTACCATTTTTAACAGTCGCGACGAGAAGCCCTAGCACAACCGATTCACCCAACATTTAGGAACCGCTCCTTGGCCTCGGGATTTTCCACAATATTTCTGAATGCCTCAACCGCCTGCGGCACAAACTGTTTCCCGGATTCTGAAAGAATAATTCCTATAGCTCTATCACTATCAGCCGCTTCTCTGTAGGGACGGTCCGTCGTCACTGCATCAAATGTATCCGCTATGGACAATATAGCATCCTCTATAGATATCTCATCTCCCGAAAGTCCGTCCGGATATCCCTTTCCGTCATATCTCTCGTGGTGATGCAGAATTATTTCGGATACCGCTTTAAGGAATCTTACTTCGTCGAGTATGTTTGCCCCTATCCTAGGATGGGTTTTAATGGCTTCATACTCCTCCGGCGTCAATTTACCCGGCTTGTTCAATATGTTGTCTCTAATCCCTATCTTACCTATGTCATGCAAAGTTGCCGCTATTTTTATATTCTCTAGCCGCCATGGGGCAAGATCCATTTCATGTGCTATGTTAATGGCATAATGAGCGACGCGTTGCGAATGTCCGTTGGTATATTGGTCCTTAGCATCTACAGAATTTGACAGAGCTTTTATCGTATCGAGATAAACATTTTTCATTTCAAGATATAAGATAAACGAATATCTTGCAAGAAGAAGTGGTCCATAGAACATGAGAAGCGCAAATGCTCCGTAATATTCATAGGCTATTGCCATTAGCACTCCAAGAGGAGCGATGGCAATAAAATTCTTAGCAACCCAAAAGTTCTTCTTAAACAGATTTAAAACACTAGTATCCTCAAAAAATGAAAATAGAATCATATATATTAGTGTATTTGCAAATATATATATTCCTATGGCAAGAACAATGCCTATTACACTGAAGCTTCCAATTGTTATTCCGGAAAAAAACGTATTTCCGTATGCATAGCCATAGCTGGCAATCACAGCACTTATTGCATAAGCGGATCCGTTGAAAAACCTCTTTTGGAATGAAGTGTTGAAAATGTGGTGATTAACGCCGTCAATCTTTTCAATCCTTAGAATGGTCCCAAGTGCTATTACCATGGGCACGACAAGCGGATCGAAAAGAAGCATAGAAGCCAGTCCAATAGCAAAACCAAGAGATATGAATGTTGACTTGTTAATAATTATAGGCATAGATTCGGTAAGAACCGCCAAGAATACAAAAAATAGCAATTCAAACCATATCCCCGCTTCTATAATGTGGATTGCGCTGAAAATCAAGGTTACAAAACCCACAAAGCTAATTAGAATTGTATATGAATTAAGTTTCATATCTTTCATGATGCGCTCCCTACAACTGATTCTGCTGTTTTTTCTTTAAATTCCATTGCAATATTTACATACTTGCTTTTTACATATATAATAACGAACCGGCATTTAATTACTTAGTTTGTTACTTCTTTGTTATCTCCAGCCCCAATGAGCTCCGCCTGCCAACACGAGTGAAAGCAGTGACATGAATAATACCATTAATCTTTTCACAGTATAGCCTCCTTTTCAAGTATGCTCTGTTATGCTCCGCTAACTTGAACAGGCTATATCGCTACGCTTATGTAAAAAGAAAATTTTAAAACATTAATTACACCGGTTCGTCACTATCAAATTAATTGCAATTAACAACTTTTCTATTAATTGCATCGAGTACAGCTTTTACCACACTCCTTTTTTCATCTGAACGCACAACCGAGGTGCCGGAAAGAAATATTTCCTGCATTGGT
Source organism: uncultured Peptostreptococcaceae bacterium (assembly GCA_964617505.1). GTDB lineage: Bacteria > Bacillota > Clostridia > Peptostreptococcales > BM714 > BM714. The sequence continues at coordinate 9,730 of CAZTZB010000063.1, forward strand.
TCCATTAGGCTGATTCCTACTACATAAACATCTTGCTCGATCAATCTGATCTTGCGTATGTCTTCAAGCACAAATCTGTTTTCCATCTTAACAATGTCATTTATGCAGTCCAAGGTTGCTTCCGCCAAAAGCCTCTGCATTATTCTTGGCGTATTGTATCCGGAAACCCTGCTTTCGTAAATATCTCCCCTGTCCCAAAGCTCGACAACAACTTCAATCTTGTTTCCTTCCGAGCTGATACTTATCAACTTAATTTTTGGGCGTGAATTCTTTACCAAGTCGTGCTGCAAATCTACTTGCGCGACAGATATCTTTTTATGATCCAAATCCATATCAAAACCTGCCATGACAGCTGACTGTATATCTCTTGATATTTGCTTAGGATTTCTCGAATCATCCGCCAACACATGTACCTCGGAAATCTTTTCGTCATCAACAACAACCTTGCATGAAATAACATTATTCAAGCTGTTTATCGTTTTCTCTATATTGACCGTATCAATTCCCAATACCTTCATGCTTTCACCTCTATTACAGCGTATTTTTATATTAAAGCTTTATATACCACTCACTTAGTTTAATTCTACACTAAACACATATAATCCTCTTGTTTTTTTTAATATTGTTCAAAAAAATAAATTTGATGCCTGGGCACCAAATTTATTTTTTTGAATTAATATGTGGTCGGCTCAATCAAGCCGTAATTACCGTCT
>CAZTZB010000064.1:0-10347 GCA_964617505.1 uncultured Peptostreptococcaceae bacterium
GGCCTGTCACGCCGGAGGTCGAGAGTTCGAGTCTCTTCCAGGTCGCCATTAAATTATTAATAAACGGTTGATATTTTCTATCAAGTGTTTTATTATAGAAACTACCATTTGGGAGTTTCAACACGCGGGCGTGGCGGAATTGGCAGACGCACTAGACTTAGGATCTAGCGCCCACAAGCGTGCAGGTTCAACTCCTGTCGCCCGCACCATACAAATCACCGGTCTTTTTGAAAAGGCTGGTGATTTTGTTTTTTTAAAGCACATAATACAATAAATCCGAGTAAAAATTGCTATTTGCGAAAATTTTGCTGGGTTAAAATCATATTAAAAGAAAAAACTTGATGCAATTAAAAATCTAAAGAAGATACTTTACAAGGAATCTGACATGTGTTAGGATATATAAGTACCGATTGAGGCGAAAATGTCTGAAAAGCTTGAAATTTCAATGATTGTAGCTAATAAACCTTTATTGCGAAAGTGGCTCAGTGGTAGAGCATCGCCTTGCCAAGGCGAGGGTCGCGGGTTCAAATCCCGTCTTTCGCTCCATATTTTGTGCCCATAGCTCAGTAGGATAGAGCAACGGCCTTCTAAGCCGTGTGTCCGGGGTTCGAATCCCTGTGGGCACGCCAAAATATTTTTAGGAGAGGTATCGAAGTGGTCATAACGGGGCGGTCTCGAAAACCGTTTGGGCGCAAGCCCACGTGGGTTCGAATCCCACCCTCTCCGCCATATTTGCCCAGATAGCTCAGTCGGTAGAGCAGGGGACTGAAAATCCCCGTGTCGGTGGTTCGATTCCGCCTCTGGGCACCACCAAAACCTGATTCTTTAGAATCAGGTTTTTTAGTGTCATTTTACTAAATATTATATATTTGCCAATAGAGAAAAGTCTATAAAGTGTATAATGAGAAGAGGCTTCAAACAGTCAATTTATTCTTAAATAAAGTTATATTAGAAGGAGAAAAAAATGATCATAGCATGTGCGACAGATGACAACAAAAAATTTATCGAAAGACACTTTGGAGATGCTGAGTATTATGATATATACGAGTTGAAAGATGGAAAATTCCTACTGCTCGAAACGATATCGAACACAACAGAAGATGAGGCTGAGGGTGTTCACGGAGACCCTAAAAAAGCAAAGGGAATAATGAGCCTTCTTGCAGAAAATCATGTTAATGTTGGACTGGCAAAAGTGTTTGGACCCAATATAAAACGTATAAAAAAACATATGCTTCCGGTTCTTGTTTCAGTCGATAATATAGAAGAGGGGCTAGCAAAAGTTTTGCAGGAATCGGAAACAATACAGAAAGAGATTGATGCAGGCGAAGAAAGGGGACATATCGATTTGAGATAGTAGGCTAAATTATCTTTTTTATACAATACTTTGTATTTGTCACCGGTAGAAAGACTATAAATGGTATAATGGGGTATAAAATAATTGTAGTATTGAATTGCAAGAAAAAGAAGGTATAATCGTATGTATATTGATGGTTCTTAATAGTAAGGAGAATAATATTATGTTAATAATGGGACTTGCAATGGCTGTTATAGCAGGCATTTTCATAGCTTTCCAGGGAAATATAAACGCATTGGTGGCATCGCAGACGAGCATATATACGGTAATACTCATATCGGTGCTTACTCAGGCGGCTATTCTTGGAACTATTTTGATTATGAACAGGCAGTATGTGTCAGGAGTTGTAAAAATTGCAAAGGTAGATTACGGAATGCTGCTTCTTGTGATTTCAGGCATTCTTGGATTGGGCATAATGGCGACAATGACATTTTCCATAATGGAAATAGGTCCCGTAATTACCTATACTGTTGCTATCTTTAGCCAACTTTCTGCAGCAATGCTTATAGAACATTTCGGGCTTATAGGTGTCGGACAAAACAGTATTTCGCCGTTTAGAATATTGGGGCTGATTTTTATGGTGCTTGCTGTGAAGCTTTTCTATATGTGATGCAAAAAATTGCACATTTAATCATTTTGTAACAGTTCTTTCCTTGCTAATAGGACTTTTCATTAGTAGAATTGAATTTAAAGATACTCAAATAATGTAAAGTAGGGGTGTTAGGCTTGAATCAAATTTTGGATGCTGTTTCAAACATAGGAATAAGAGATGTAATTGATATGGGAATAATTGCATATGTCTTTTACAAGTTGCTTATGCTCATAAGAGAAACAAGGGCGGAACAACTTTTAAAGGGAATTGCGTTTCTTCTTATTGCAACTAAACTTAGCGAGTGGTCCGGGCTTTATGTTACTACATATCTTTTGAAGAATACTGTTACGCTTGGATTAATTGCTTTGTTGATTGTGTTTCAGCCTGAGCTTAGGCGAGCTTTGGAATACATTGGTCGCAGCAAGCTTGTGGCCAAATCTATTGTCGATATAAAAGATGATGAAGTAAAAAAACGTATAGATGAAATAGTAAATGCTGCAGCATCCTTGTCCAGACAGAAAATAGGAGCTCTCATAATACTCGAAAGGGAAACGGGTTTAAATGATGTAATAGAAACCGGAACTAAGATAGAGGCTCTAATATCAAGCAGCCTTCTTATAAATATATTCTTCCCCAATAGTCCTCTTCATGACGGAGCCGTCATAATTAGGAATGATCGCATAATGGCGGCCGGATGCTTCTTGTCCTTGTCTGAAAATTCGAGCCTTAGCAAAGATCTTGGGACAAGACACAGGGCAGGTCTGGGCATAACGGAAACAACAGATGCGGTGGTTGTAATCGTGTCAGAGGAAACTGGAGCCATTTCAGTGGCAAGGGAAGGCAAGCTATCAAGATTTTTGGATGCGGATACTCTAAGGGGACTTATGCAGGAAGTATATAAAACCGAAGACAATCTTAGTCTTATCAAGCTGAAATGGAGGACTAAAGATGAGTAAATTTCTGAAAGGCTTTTGGAATTACACTAATCTATCAAACAATACAATCCTTAAGATTGCTTCTGTGGTTTTGTCGATAATGCTTTGGTTTTACGTAATGGGAGATATAAACCCCGAGCTGACGACAACAATTAACAACATAGGTGTCGATTTGCTTAATATTGAGGAACTGTCACAGTCTGGGCTTGAAATGATAGGCCAGAAGGACTATGTTGTGCAGGTGGAAATAAAGGGAAGACGCAACGATGTCTACAAAGTTACATCCGAGAACATTAAAATAAGCGCAGATGTTATGGGCTTTAAATCAGGAACAAACAGCGTGCCGCTTGAAATTTCAGTACCTGCTGGGGTCAAACTTACGGATTTTACTCCGAAGCAGATAAAAATCGAACTTGACAGGATTGTTCAAAAGCAGAAGCCGGTAGAAATAATAAGAACCAACAAGCACTTGGATGGATTCATGACAAATGCGCCTACGGTTGAGATAGAAGAGGTTCTTGTTGCAGGGCCTGAGTCGTTCGTAAACAATGTTGAGAAAGTTATTGGTGAAATGGATGTCGGAGGACTCACTGAGTCGGTTTCGCAGAATGTTCCTTTGAGAGCAGTTGACTCGGAAGGAAACGAGGTTGTCGGAGTATCCATCGGGCAGGCATATGCTAAGGTGCATCTGGATGTCTATCGTTTTGCAAGCATTCCGGTAGTTGCGGATATAATAGGAGAAGTGGATGAAAACTATCGCGTGGTGTCGGTTTCTGTTATTCCCGAAACAATTCAGCTTCAAGGCAATACTGATGCAATCGAAGTTGAGAAGTCTATTAAAACGGAAGCAATAGATGTAACTGGTATTACGGAATCCATTGAAGTGGATGTTCCGATACTAATAACGGAGGGGCTGACGTCTTCTTACCAAAACGGATCGGTTAGAGTCATAGTTAATGTTGAACCTATAAAGATAAAGGAAATAACATTGAATTCAGATTCCATAGCGATTGAAAATTTGGGAGAGGGCCTAGTTACAAACTTGTCGGAAATAGATAAGGACATATCTGTAAAGATAAGGGATTTAGAGAATGTTATCGATACAACTAATTCTTCGGATATTGAACTGTCTGTGAATATGGAAGGCTTGGAGGCTGGGAAACATGAGCTTGTAATAGAAATCAAAGCAAACGAATTCATAGGGCTTGAAGTAATTCCAAAAACTATCGAGATTATAATAATGGATAAAGCGAAAACCGGAGATGAAGAATAGCAATAACGATTCCAAATGCTTGAGAGGTGACGGAAATGAAAAAAGAAATGGAAGTCATCATAGATTCTACCCATGATGCCATGATTGCTGTGGACAAAATGGGAATAATTACCTTGTTTAACAAGGCGGCTCAGAGACTTACCAAAATAAAATATGAGGATGCCATAGAAAAACATGTTGAAGGAGTTATTCTTAACACGCGGCTTCCCTATATTTTGAAGACTGGAAAATCCGAGTTGAACCGAAAGCAGCCACTGGGTGAAATCAATATAATTACCAACAGAATGCCTGTGAAAAATGAATATGGTGAAATAATAGGTGCGGTAGCAGTTTTTAGAGACATTACCGAGGTTCTTGAGCTTGGTTTGCAGGTTACATCATTAAAGGAAATGACCAGCATGTTTGAAGGAATTTTCGATTCCACGCACGATGCCATTTCTGTTGTCGACCAAGACGGGTACGGAGTATTGGTCAATAGAGCATATACAAGGGTTACCGGACTTTCGAGTTCGGATATACTGGGAAAGCTTTGCACGGTAGATATTGCCGAGGGCGAAAGCATTCATCTAAAGGTTTTAAAAACAGGCAAGCCTGTAATGAGCGAACGCATGTGGGTGGGGCCGAACAGAAAAGAAGTGGTGGTGGATGCAGCTCCGATCGTAATAAATGACCAGCTTAAGGGGAGCGTTGCAGTAATTCACGATATGACAGAAATAAAGCGCCTTACTAACGAACTCGCCCAAGCGAAAAGCATAATACGAAAGTTAGAGGCAAAATATACATTCGATGATATAATTGGAGACCACGAGCGTTTAGCCGATTCTATCAAAAAGGCCCAAATTGCGGCGGCTACTCCTGCGACGGTTATACTGAGAGGAGAGAGCGGAACGGGCAAAGAGCTTTTTGCCCATGCAATTCACAATGCGAGTGATAGAAAATATTCCCAATTTGTAAAAGTTAATTGTGCTGCAATAAATGAAAATCTGCTTGAAAGCGAATTATTCGGATACGAGGAAGGGGCTTTTACAGGGGCGCTAAAAGGTGGAAGGGTAGGATTATTTGAAAAGGGTGACAAAGGGACTATCTTTCTTGATGAGATAGGGGAGATAAGCATGGGCACTCAAGTGAAGATTTTGAGAGTGCTTCAAGAAAAAGAAATAATTAGGGTTGGAGGAAATAAATCCATATCGATAGATGTAAGAATTCTGGCAGCTACCAACAAGAATCTTGAAAAAGCAGTGGCAAGGGGTGAATTCAGGGAGGATTTGTATTACAGACTGAATGTTATACCTATTGTCATTCCACCTTTAAGAGATCGCAAAAGCGATATAAAAAAGCTTGTAAAACAATTCATCAGAAAATACAATCAAGAGTATGGACGAATGGCTGAAGATATTTCCTTGGAAGCACTCGGAATACTTGAATTGTACGACTGGCCTGGTAACATACGGGAACTTGAAAATGTAATTGGCCGTGCTATGATAAACATGGCTTTTGGCGAAAGTGTCATTAAGTCATATCATCTTCCACAATTATTGGATGAGAATATGCATGAAAAAACGGTTTTATTAAAGGAAAAGTCTTTAGGAATAGGGAAGATGGAAAATTTGGCAGATAGAATAGGCTCCTTTGAAAAAGACTATATCCTAAGAGTTTTAGAAATAAATGATGGGAACAGAAAAAAAACAGCCCGAGTCTTAGAAGTTTCACTAAGAAGCTTATATTATAAATTAGAAAAATACGGGATAAAACAGGTGCAATAAACTGCAAAATTAAGCTAAATTGCAAAATTTTGCAGTGCAATAAACTGCACTAGTGTATATTTTGAGAATTGAATAATTGTGATTAATAGCCTTAAGGCTTGATAATGAAGGATTCTAAAAAGAATCCTTCATTATTGTTTTTTTGGCACAACAATTGCAATAATATTGAATGGAATTATTAATGACATGGAGGCAGAATTAATGACGCGAAAATATGTACTTACAATCAATCCAGGTTCGACGTCAACAAAGGTGGCTCTTTTCGAAAACGAAGAAAACATAAAACAAAAGAGCCTTAGCCATTCGCCTGAAGAAATAGGAAGGTTTGAAAGAATTGTCGACCAATACGATTACAGGAAAGAAATCATACTCGGTTGGCTCGAATCAGAAAATGTAAAGACTAAAGAATTGAAGGCTGTTGTTGGGAGAGGCGGAACATTGAAACCGATGCCAAGCGGAACCTACAGGGTTACAACTATTATGCTTGAAGATCTTAAGATAGGGATACAGTCCCAGCATGCATCAAACTTAGGTGGAATAATTGCAAAGTCAATTGCGGATACAGAAGGTATTGAGGCTTTCATAGTAGATCCTGTTGCGGTTGACGAGTTTGAAGAAATAGCAAGGATTTCAGGGATTCCAGAAATAGAAAGAACATCTCTTATACATGCACTTAACATAAAAGCCGTTGCCTACAGGCTTGCAGAAGAAAAAGGGGCAAACCTTAAAGATCTTAATTTGCTAGTTGCTCATTTGGGCGGAGGAATATCAGTTGTGCCTCTTACCGGAAATAGGATTATTGATGCAAACGGTGCAAACGATATGGGTCCTTTTTCTCCGGAACGTACTGCGGGATTGCCTGTGGGTGATTTGGCAAGGATGTGTTTTTCTGGAAAATATACCTATGATGAAATGAAGAAGAAGCTGGTTGGAAAGGGAGGCCTTGTTGCCTATCTAGGAACAAACGACGCGAGAGAAGTTGAGAAGATGATACTCTTGGGAGACGAGAAAGCAAAACTCGTTTATGATGCTATGGGCTATCAGATATCGAAGGAAATAGGAGCGGCGGCAGCTGTTCTTGGCGGAGAAGTAGATTATGTTGTGCTAACAGGTGGACTTGCCTATTCCAAAAGGCTTACAGATTATATAACCGAACGTGTGGGTTTTATTGCTCCGGTTTTAGTAAAGGCTGGAGAGGACGAGATGTGGGCCTTGAACCAAGGATATCTTAGAGTATTGTCTGGCGAAGAGGTAAAAATATACGAGGATGAGGTGGAATAAATGATAAGAAGTTTTGATGAAGTCTTGAAGATTGCAGCGGAGAGAGGACCAAAAACAATAGCTATTGCATGTGCTGACGATGCTGAGGTTCTTACGGCTGTGGAAGCAGCTAGACAAAAGGGAATAGCGAATGCAATTCTCGTTGGAAATAAGGGGAAAATAGAATCGATATGCATTGATAATAAAATTCCAATTGAACATTATGATGTAATTGATATGAAGGATATGGCAGATGCTTCGTTAAAAGCAGTAGAGCTTGTGTCTTCAGGAAAAGCGGACATATTGATGAAGGGTCTTGTGGATACATCCATTCTACTTAAAGCTGTACTAAACAAAGAAGTGGGGCTCAGAACAGGAAGTGTATTAAGCCACGTGGCGATATTTGAAATTAAGGGCTATGACCGTCTGTTTTTTATAACAGATGCTGCAATGGCAATTGCTCCGGATCTTGAAACAAAGAAGAAGATATTGCAGAATGCGGTTATGGCCGCAAAGGCTTTAGACATAGATGTTCCCAAGGTTGCTGTGGTATGCGCCAAGGAAAAAGTGAATTCCAAAATGCCGTGCACATTGGAAGCCGATGCACTTCAAAAGATGAACGAGACCGGAGAAATAACCGGATGCATAGTGGGCGGACCTTTTGCGCTCGATAATGCAGTTTCAAAAAAAGCGGCGGAGCATAAGGGCGTAACTCACCCGGGAGCAGGAGAAGCGGACATTCTTTTGGTTCCGGATATAGAGGCGGGAAACATACTTTATAAAGCATTGGTTTTCTTTTCTGAAACGAAGAATGCTGGCATACTCGTAGGAACTAAGGCGCCAGTTGTTTTGACATCAAGAGCTGACAGCGATGAAACAAAACTAAATTCAATAGCCATGGGCGTCCTTATGGCGGCCAAAGGCAATAATTAGAAAGGCGGTTGGGAATATGACTGACGAAAAAAGAGTGCTGGCTATAAACCCGGGATCCACATCAACTAAAATTGCAGTTTTCGATGGCGAAAAACCAATATTTGAGACGACACTGAGGCATCCTGCAGAAGAGATAAATAAATACGAAAAAATCTATGATCAATATGAATTCAGAAAATCTGTAATCCTTGACACATTAAATGAAAACGAAATCAACTTGACAAAGCTTTCTGCTGTTGTTGGAAGGGGAGGCCTTCTTAAGCCAATCAAGGGAGGCACATACGGTGTTTCTGAGAGAATGCTAGACGATTTGAAGGTTGGAGTTCTTGGAGAACATGCTTCTAATTTGGGAGGAATACTCGCCCATGAGATAGCATCTGGTCTAAACATTCCTTCCTTTATCGTTGATCCTGTAGTTGTAGATGAGATGGACGATGTAGCAAGAATATCAGGTATGCCTGAGCTTGAGAGAAAAAGCATTTTCCACGCATTGAATCAGAAGGCTGTTGCAAGAAGAGTTGCAAAGGAATTAGGCGAGCCATATGAATCAATCAACATAATAGTTGCTCATATGGGAGGTGGAGTTTCAGTAGGTGCCCACTTTGGTGGAAGAGTAATAGATGTTAATAATGCGCTAGACGGAGAGGGCCCATTTTCTCCAGAACGTGCAGGGGGCCTTCCTGTTGGCGGATTTGCCAAAATGTGCTTCTCGGGAAAATACACTCATGGCGAAATCAAAAAGAAACTAAAGGGTATGGGTGGACTCGTGGCATATTTGGATACTAACGATGGTCGTGAAGTTGGCAAAATGATTGAAAATGGAAATAAAAAGGCCGAATTGATATATAAGGCAATGGCTTACCAAGTAGCAAAGGAAATAGGTGCTTGCGGTGCTGTTTTGAAGGGCGATGTCGATGCAATCGTATTGACTGGTGGTCTCGCCTTCGATAAAACTCTAATCGGATGGATTCGTGAAAAGATAGATTTCTTGGGAAAGGTATTCGTATATCCGGGAGAGGATGAGATGGCTGCATTGGCACAGGGAGCACTCCGAGTGCTTAATGGAGAAGAAAAAGCTCAGGAATATCTTAAATAATTTTATAGAATAGAGCAAACCCGGAAAGGGCTGTATTTAGAACCCCCATGTTTGAAAATAAAAGTTTTTTCCGGCGTTTGTGATTCTAATAGGAAAGGTGATTTAATGTTGAAAGATAAGCGGATAAAAGTCATAATAGGACATTACGGAAGCGGCAAAACGGAATTCTCTGTCAATTATGCGGCCAAATTGGCTGAAATGGGCAGGAAGGTAGCAATTGCCGACCTCGATATAGTAAATCCATATTTCAGATCTAGAGAAAAATCTGAAGAGTTGACAGAAATGGGAGTTTGGGTCATGTCCAATTCATTAGACGGTCAGTCGGCTCTTGATTTGCCGGCAATTTCCGCTAGCGTAGCGGCTCCTCTTCAAAACGAGGAATATGATGTTGTGCTTGATGTAGGGGGAGATGCCGCAGGCGCAAAGGTTTTAGCAAGATACAAGGAGTATTTTAAGGAAGGCGAATACGACATGTTCTGTATTTTAAACGCCAACAGGGAGCAGACAAGCACCCTTGAAGGCGCAATCAGACAAATCGATTCCATAGAGAGTGTAACAGGAGTAAAGGTTACCGGTCTAGTAAACAACACCCACATGCTTAGAGAAACTACGGTTGAGGATGTTATTAGAGGCCAGGAACTTGCGCAAAGAGTTTCAGAAGAATTGGACATTCCGATAAAGTATGTCAGTACACTGGAAAATGTTGCCCGACTGCTTCCAGAAAATATTGATGGGGAGATATTTCCAATCAAATTGTACATGAGAGAAAATTGGATGTAATTTTTCTGGGACCCGAAAACATATAATTTGAGGAGGGGTGAAGGAATGGCAAAAGCAAAAGGTAAAGTCACGTTTGACGAAGCAAGATGTAAAGGGTGTGGACTATGCGTAGTAGCTTGTCCTGTAGGAATAATTAAACTTGACAAAAGCAGAATCAACACCAAAGGATATCATCCGGCAGGCGTAGAGGAAATGGACAAGTGTATTGGGTGCGCCAACTGTGCCACCATGTGTCCTGACGTATGTATTACCGTAGAAAGAGACTAATAAATAATAAGGAGGGATAATGACCTATGGCTAAAGTATTAATGAAAGGTAATGAAGCAGTTGGAGCAGCAGCTATTAAAGCTGGTTGCAGATA
>CAZTZB010000065.1:0-10022 GCA_964617505.1 uncultured Peptostreptococcaceae bacterium
CGGCAAGGAACCCCATGCTGCTTGAGACATTGGATGAACTAAATACAAAAACAGCTAGGTTTCTGCAATACATTCACTATGTCATTGACGACTACGATTGGTTCAATTCATCTCTTAAGGAGATGGCCGAGGCAATCAGAAAAAGAGAGTCTGAAGAGGCTCGTCAATCAACAGAAAGACACACATCGAAATTCTTGGAACAACTGTCAAAAAATTTCTTCGGAAATCCTCAATAATTGAGGATTTCTTTTTTTTTAGGGTAAAATGGAAATATGAGGAGATGAAATGAAAATGAAAAACAAACTTAAAATATTTGCCATTGTAAACACCTTGATTTTTTTTGCAGTCGTAACAATTAATTTTCTAGCTAATAGTTTGCCTATAAACGGTTACAATACAGGAGAATTGTCAGATGGTTTTCCTAATTTGTTCGTGCCTGCAGGCATCACATTTTCAATATGGGGGCTTATTTATGTTTTGCTTGGCATGTTTGTTTTGCAGCAATTCCATGCGCTAAAAAAGCAAAATGGCAGGTTTGTAGGGGATATAGGAATATGGTTCGCCGTTTCTTCGGCGGCGAATATAGGGTGGATTTTCGCTTGGCATTACAAGCAGATTGTTTTTTCATTGATCTTTATGCTTATTATTTTACTCAGCCTGATTCTTATAGTGCTTCGGCTTAGGCCAAACAGAAAATATTCGACCGGGCTCGAAAGAATTGCCGTTTACCATGCTTTTAGCGTTTACCTTGGGTGGATATCTGTAGCTACAATAGCAAATGTTACGACGGTTCTTGTCGTAAACGGTTGGAATGGGTTTGGAATTTCTGATGAATTCTGGACTGTTCTGGTGATTGCTGTAGCAATTCTGCTTGGATTAATCAGTATTATCAAGGCTAATGACATACCATATGCCCTTGTAATTGACTGGGCGCTCATAGGAATAATAATAAAAAGATACCAAGTGGGCGGTCTGGAGTATATGTGGATTATTTTAATTGCAGGCATAGGAGTTGTGTCTATAAGTACGCTTAGCCTATATAAATTTGTTAGAAGGTAACTTTAGTGTCGAAAGAAAAGCCCATGAAAGGATAATTCCTTTCATGGGCTTTTGCATTCTATCATAAATCTCCCTCGTTATCGTATCCTATGCTTTCCCAATACCCCTTGAAGTCGGGGTCATTTGTTATTTCCATTCCTATTACCCACCTTGCCCACTTATAGCCGATTTTATCTTCGGCAACCACAATGAATGGATATCCTAGTGCCGGGGGTAAATCGACACCGTTTGATGAATAGGCAAGAATCATCTTACGTTCAAGAACATCGGCAATTGACATTGAGGTGGTATAGTCGTCGGCGCAATGAAATATGATTGTGTTTGCCGAGGGCTGCAGGGAGGAAGGCTCAATTATGTCTTCAATAAGTAGGCCCTCCCAAAGAACTGTAGATTCCCATCCCTCTACACAATGCAGGGTGACTAGCTTTTGGTATTCAGGTAGTGACAAAACCTCTTTGTAACGGTAGGAAAGAGGCACATCCACAAGACCTGTTACTGAAAGTGTATAATCCTCTATATCGATAGTTTGTATTCCCTTTATGGAATTGTCCCTGGGTCCTATGGACGGATCCAAACGAACCCCTTCATAATCCCTTATTTCACTTTCCATATACCTGCTTTCGGTAGCCTGCGTAACCCCATCGACAGGGGCCTCTTCAAGCTCATCAGGGTTGCTGCATGAGGAAATAAGCACAAGCAATGCAAGAAATGAAATGAAAATTACCAATTTGTTTTTCATAAATGCACCCCTTTCAATAGTTTTGCTATATGGGTTATATACCCAAAGTATGTTCTTGAAACTATGCATTTAATGTAAAAAACAATGTTTGCAGGGAACGAATTTGTTTAATACGTGAAGCATGTCCGCCTTGACGGTTATTGACAATGGCTATATCATATATAAAGATAATCGCTATAAGATAGGTCTGGACAAGGGAAAGAAACACATTAAATATGTTAAAAGAGGATTCAAACAATAGTTATTCTAAGGAGCAGTGCATGAGCGTTCTGGTTGCGGAAAAAATAACAAAAAGCTATAGTGAAAAAATACTTTTCGACAAGATATCATTAGCCATAAACGAGGGAGACAAGATAGGCCTTATAGGAATAAACGGCACAGGGAAATCGACATTTCTTAGGGTGATTGCGGGATTGGAAAACCCTGATGAAGGAAGAATAATTGCAGGCGGCGATATTAAGATAGGATATTTGTTCCAAAGCCCCGAATTTAAGGATGGAACAACGGTGCTGGAGCAGGTTTTTAAAGGGAATACCTCTATTATGAAACTGATTCGTGATTATGAAGAGACATTGCAAATGGTAGAAGATAATCCTGGTGATGTTAATTTCGAAAAAACCTTGATCTCATTGTCGCAGAAAATGGATAGTCTAAATGCTTGGTCAATAGAGACGGAGGCTAAAAGAATTCTTACGAAGTTGGGGATTGATGATTTTAAAGCGGATGTCGGGAAACTTTCAGGCGGGCAACGGAAAAGGGTGGCTATGGCAGGCGTTCTGATAACCCCTGCGGATCTTTTGATACTTGATGAGCCTACAAACCATATTGACAACGAAACTGTGGATTGGCTTGAGAGCTATATAAGAAGCAGAAAGGGTGCGCTTTTGATGGTTACCCATGACAGATATCTATTGGATAGGGTTGCAAATAAAATTATTGAACTTGATGGAGGGAAGCTTTACTCCTACCAGGCAAACTATACCAAGTATCTTGAAATGAAGATAGAAAGAGAAGAAATAGAAGTGGCTACGGAAAGTAAAAGGCAGAATCTTATAAGGAGAGAGCTTGAGTGGATAAGAAGGGGAGCTCGCGCGCGTTCGACAAAACAAAAGGCAAGGCTTGAAAGATTTGATAATCTAACAAGTGAAGGCAAGTCCTTTGATAATGGAAGGGTTGAAATGCAGAGCGCTTTTACGCGCTTGGGCAGAAAAATAATAGAAATCGAAAATGTAAGCAAGAGCTTTCCATGTGGCGAAATCATTAAGGACTTTAGCTATGTGCTTTTAAGAACAGACAGGATAGGAATAATAGGGCCAAACGGTGCGGGAAAGTCAACACTTATGAAAATTGCGACTGGAATGCTTGAACCGGATGCTGGATCAGTGGCTATAGGAGAGACAGTCAAGGTGGGCTATTTTTCGCAGGAAAATGATGATATGGATGTAAGTATGAGGGTAATAGATTACATCAGGCAAAAGGCGGAATATGTGGATACCGGGGAGGGACTGGCAAGCGCTTCACAGATGCTTGAAAGATTCTTGTTTCCTCCGAGCGAACAGTGGACACTTATTTCAAAATTGTCCGGTGGTGAAAAAAGACGGCTTTATCTTTTGCGCATACTGATGGAAGCCCCAAATATTCTTATGCTTGATGAACCTACAAACGACCTTGACATTCAAACGCTGACCGTACTTGAAGCTTATCTGGATGAATTCCCGGGAGCGGTTGTCACAATATCCCATGACAGATATTTTCTTGACAGGGTAGTAGATAGAATATTTTCTTTTGAAGGAAACGGTTTCATAAAACAATATGCGGGAAATTATACCGATTATAGTGATTTTATTAAGAGAAGTCCACAGCTTGAAACGGATTTTTCACTGGAAAAAAAATCAAGTACAAATAAAATAAAAGAAAAAAAAGATGAAAGAGTACTTAAATTCACATACAAAGAGAAAAAGGAATTCGAAGAAATCGATGATATCATTGAAGTTTTAGAGGACGAGTTAGAAAAAAATGGAATCCGTATGCAGGAGGCTTCAAGCGATTTTGAAAAACTCCAGACTTTATCAGACGAGAAAGATGAACTAGAAAAAGAATTGGAAACTGCAATGGAGCGTTGGATCTATTTGAACGAGCTTTATGAGGAGATTCAAATAAATCGGAAAGAAGAATAAACAAAAGGGATAAGCCTATTATATTAGGCGATTATGGCGGGAAGATATTTATGACCAAGAAAACAATAGGACAATGCTATTATTTGGGAAAGGCTTATCCGATATATTTGGAAGTGGAGCCGGAAATTTTGAAAACAAAAATTGCGTGGCATAACGAGGTTTTTACATGCTCGGTGCCAAGTGTGTTAGAAGAAATTGATTTTCAAGGACTAATAAAAACATTTTATGTGAGGGAAGCGCGTAAACTAATTGGGCAAAGATTAAAGAATTATCAACATAGCATTAAAGTGAAATACAAATCTTTCTCCATTGAAGACAGCTCCGTTAAATGGGGGAGTTGCAGCTCGAAGAGAATGTTGACATTCCATTGGAAGTTAATGGCTTTTCCAATAGAGGTTATTGATTATGTAGTAGTTCATGAACTTTGCCATTTGCTTCATATGAACCACGATAGATCCTTTTGGCGTTTAGTGGGTAAGATTTATCCGGATTATAAAAAAGCCATGGCAATATTGGGAACGGATAAAAGACGGGATATATAGAGTTGAGAGAAAAGAGTATAAAGAATGATTTGTTATGTAAAGAATTCAAGGAAATTTGAAACGTTAGAAAGGTGTGATACTATGGCAGGAACAAAAAGAGTGAATATCAAGCAAGGCGGACATGTAAGAGTTGTACAAAAGCAGGACCAGCGCTCGGGCAAATTAACTGAGGGTATTGTGCAGAAAATACTTACCAAATCTCCTAACCATCCACATGGAATAAAGGTGATGCTTGAGGATGGAACAGTGGGACGCGTCAAGGAAATAATCGAATAGAATTTGTTAATAATAAGGCTGCGAACATTTTCGCGGCTTTTTTCATAGCTATAGCGACTACCGTTACATAGGGAGTGTTTCTATTGCTTATATAGTTTAAAGCTGCAATGCCCTATTAATATGGTTTGTCTCAGAATTTTGTGATATGATTTTTGAAAGATCAGGATTAAGATGAAATAAAAGGAGTTCTTATGTACGAAAAATGGCTTGATTCATTTAAAGATGTAAAGCTTTTTCAAAATATCGAAGCGGATGAACTGCTAAGTATGCTGATATGTTTTAATCCCAAGATTGAATCCTATCAAAAGCAGGAATATATAACTGTTGAAGGCAATCCGTTTACGGGAATCGGAGTAGTCATTGAAGGAGAGGTTACCATTATCAAAGATAATGCGGCCGGCGAAAGGGTTGTTATGACAAAGCTTGGCATTAACAGCATATTTGGAGAAATGTTTGCGTTTTCAAATAGCAAGATATGGGGAGTGACAGTTATAGCTTCAAAGGACTGCAAGGTATTGTTCATAAGACCGGAAAAAATAGTTGGACCTTGTAGAAACATGTGCCTAGGACACCGTATTCTAATTCAGAATATGTTGAAAATAGTTTCGCAAAAGGCTCTGGGACTTGACAAGAAAATAGCTTATCTTGCCATGAAGAGCATACGAACCAAAATTAGCGCTTACCTTCTTGAGCAGCATAAGCTTTCAGGAAGCACTAGGTTCACGATTAAATACAACAGGGAAGAATTGGCTGATTATCTCAATGTTTCAAGGCCTTCACTCTCGCGAGAAATCATTAAAATGAAAGATGAAGGAATGATAGATTTCTATAAGGCTTCTTTCCATTTGAAAGATATAGAGGCTTTGAAAATGAATATTTAATTGTATTAAAATACAAAAAAGCAGCTAGATAGGTGAATATTCACCTATCTAGCTGCTTTTTGCAGCCCGTAACCCAGGATACGGAAACACTATTATACAGATGCTACAATGATAGCGAATCACAGAGAAGAAGATCAAAAAATAATAGAGAGGTGAAGAATGGAAAATAAATATTTTGCAACGAGTGATAGCTTGTTTGATATTACGGAAAAATATAGTGAAGCAGTAGATCTGCTTGTTTCGATAGGATTTGAAAATATAAGGGATGAGAAGCAAAGAAAAGCGATTGGAAAAGCAATAACATTGGAAATGGCCTTGAAGACGAAAAAAATAAATACTGAAGTTTTCGAAAAGCAATTAGTTGATTTAATCGAAACAAGGCAGAAGGATATTGACGAAGAATTAAAATCAAATGGAGCTATAAAGGATGTGGACGTGCGAATAGAAGGAATTTTACCTTGTCCGGTCAGGATTCCTTTGATGGAAGCATTCCAGGGATGGATGGAAGATAATAAAGACAGTCTGAATAAAAAAGTGGGATACGAGTTGAAGGCGGCTTCAATGGGGGTTGATTGGTTAAAGAAATCCTTGGGAAATAGTGCCTCGGAGGATGTGCTTGCGGACATCTTCATATCGGCAGGTTTTGACCTATTCTTTGACAAGAATCTTATTGGAAAATACAAATCTGAAAATATATTTGAAGACATCACAGATTATGAATATTACAACAAGGATTTCAACAATGCAGATATTAATCTTAAGGATCCCGACAGGCAGTATTCGATGATTGGTGTAGTGCCGGCGGTGTTCTTGATAAACACTGAAGAGTTGAATGGAAGGAAAATCCCGACAAGCTGGGATGAAATACTTAGTGAGGAATTCGAAAACAAGGTTAGCTTGCCTATAGGGGACTTTGATTTGTTTAATGCAATATTGCTAAATATAAACCAAAAATATGGTGAAGATGGAGTGAAAAAGTTGGGAAGGAGTCTGTTGAGGAGCATGCATCCTTCGGAGATGGTAAAGTCGCATATAAAGAAAGCCGAAAAGCCCATTGTTACTATAATGCCTTATTTCTTCACTAAAATGACTAAAAACGGTGGACCTATGAAAGCTGTGTGGCCGAAGGACGGTGCAATCATTAGCCCAATTTTCATGCTTAGCAAAAGAAAAAAGAAAGAGGAACTTAAGGCCTTCGTCAACTTTTTTTCCTCAAAAGAGGTTGGGGAGATATTGTCGCATAATGGTAGATTCCCGAGCGTGAATCCGGAGGTTGATAATATGATTTCGAGTGAGCATAAATACATGTGGCTGGGATGGGAGTACATTAAGAAGAACGATATCGGGGAATTGATAGTTGAATGTGAAAGGGTATTTACTGAAGCAGTTAGCGAGGTGAGAGCGTGAATCTGATAACCATATCTGGACCCCCTTCATCGGGTAAAACATCAATAGTTCTTAAAACAATTCGTGCTTTGCATCAAAGAGACCTTAAAGTGGGCGTGGTCAAATTCGATTGTCTATACACAGATGATGACTTGCTTTATAAAAAAGCTGGAGTCCCTGTGAAAAAAGGATTATCAGGTTCTCTGTGCCCGGACCATTATTTTGTAAGCAATATCGAGGAAGTTGTTCAATGGGGCATTAAGGAAGAACTCGATGTTTTGATAACAGAGAGTGCTGGCCTTTGCAATAGATGTTCACCATATATTAAGGATATTAAAGCGGTTTGCGTAATAGACAATCTGAGTGGAATCAATACACCCAAAAAAATTGGGCCCATGCTAAAGACTGCGGATATTGTAGTGATAACGAAGGGCGATATAGTTTCACAGGCAGAAAGAGAAGTTTTTGCTTCAAGGGTACATTCGGTAAATCCCAAGGCGGTAACGATGCATATAAACGGATTGACAGGGCAGGGTGCTTTTGAGCTAAGCACATTGCTGTATGACGAAAATGAAGACATTGAAACTGTAAAGGGTAAAGAATTAAGATTTTCCATGCCTTCGGCACTTTGTTCCTATTGTCTGGGTGAAAAAAGAATCGGGGATGATTATCAAATGGGTAATATAAGAAAAATAAAGTTGGGTGATAAGGATGATTAATATTAAAGATATTGAAAAAATGAAGATAAGCGAAATCGAAAAAAAATATCCGTTTTCCATTTCGTTTTTTGAAAATAACAATTTAAAATTAGATGGATATTTCGAAAGTAGCTTTGAAGAGTATTTGAATCATTTCTCCGAAGAAGAAATAGAGGAATGGGCTATAAACATAGAAAAAATAAAAGTGGATTTATCGGTCTATATTGAAGAGATGCTTGTATTTTTGGGTATAGCTGAAGATGACAGTGTTTCTTCCCTTACAATCATTGCGGGAAGAGACAAGGACGGAAATAGAGAGAACTTTGAGACGATTACCATAAACAAGGGTGAAATTGTTTCGATTGTTGGACCTACTGGTTCTGGTAAAAGCCGTTTGCTGGCGGATATAGAATGGGTAGCTAAAGAAGATACTCCAACGGAAAGAAAGATTTTAATAAACGGCGAAACTCCCGATAACAAGTGGAGGTTTTCATCTTCAAACAAGCTTGTTGCGCAGCTGTCGCAGAATATGAATTTTGTGATGGATCTTACAGCAAGGGAGTTCATAGAGCTTCATGCTCAAAGCAGAATGGTCGTAAATGAAAAAGAAATTATTGTAAAAATATTTGATGCGGCAAATCATTTGGCAGGCGAACATTTCGATCTTGATACTCCAATAACAAGCCTGAGCGGAGGCCAATCTAGAGCGCTTATGATAGCTGATACAGCTATACTAAGCACTTCTCCAATAGTCTTAATCGATGAAATCGAAAATGCCGGCATCGATAGGAAAAAAGCTCTTAATCTTCTCGTAGGTGAAGAAAAAATAGTTCTTATGGCGACACATGACCCCAGCTTGGCTTTGATGGCGGAAAAGAGGATAGTAATAAAAAATGGTGGAATAGTAAAGGTAATTGAAAGCAGCAGCGAAGAAAGAAAAATACTAAAGGAATTGGAAAAAATCGATGAGATTGTAAATAAGCTTAGGAGCAATCTCAGAAATGGTGAAACACTAAAAAAAGCATTTAGGGAGGAAGATTATTATGCATGAAGGTTGTTCAGGAAGTTTTCAGTCGGGTAAGGATGTTGTTGATAAAGTTAGAATGATGGGATTTTCAAATCAAAGCATGCCCATGCCACTTAACGTTGTATGCGGCGAATGCAATGAAACGTTTGAAATGATAATGTTTGAGGACAAATGTTCCAATTGCGGAACCGTTCATGGAGTTACGCCATGTCATGCCTTTGATCCTGAAAATGTAAAAGCGGCTGGAAAAGATTATTAATTAGACCGTAACATAGGATACGGAAATGATGAGATAATTAATATATGCTAAATGCATAATCAATTGCATTTACATAAAAAAGGGAGGAATAAAAATGAGCATGTTTTGTTATCAATGCCAAGAAGCAGCAAAAGGAACCGGTTGCACAATAAAGGGTATGTGTGGAAAACCGGAAGATGTTGCAAATCTTCAAGATTTACTTATCTATACACTTAAAGGAATCGCTTTAGTGAAGGTAGAAGGGGAAAAGATAGGTCTTAAATTCCATGCTGCCGACCATTTCACAATTGAAGGTCTTTTCATGACAATTACCAATGCCAACTTCGATGATGAGATGTTTAGAGCAAAAATTAAGGAAGGGCTTGCTCTAAGAGAAGAAATGAAAAAAGATGTGAGAGCAAAGGGCATAGAACTAAAAGATTTGCACGATGCCGCAACATGGACAGCTGATTCTGCAGTTGCAATGCAAGCTAAAGCAGATTCGGTTCAAGTAGGTGTTTTGTCTACGGAGAATGAAGACGTTCGATCACTTAGAGAACTTGTTACTTACGGATTAAAGGGTATTGCGGCTTACGCCGATCATGCGTCCAATTTAGGCAAGGAAAATACTGAAATTTATGATTTCGCCACAAAGGCTTTGACATCTACATTGGATGATACCTTGAGCGTTGATGAGTTGGTTGCTCTTACTTTGGAAACGGGTAAATTCGGCGTGGATGTAATGGCTCTGTTAGATGAAGCCAACACGAGCGCATACGGAAACCCTGAAATTACTGAAGTAAATATAGGCGTAGGCAAAAACCCTGGAATTCTTATAACGGGCCACGATTTGAAGGATATGGAACAATTGCTTGAGCAGACAAAAGGTACTGGAGTTGATGTATATACTCACGGAGAGATGCTTCCTGCAAACTACTATCCTGCATTCAAGAAATATGACAATTTCTTCGGAAACTACGGTAATGCATGGTGGAAGCA
>CAZTZB010000066.1:0-7903 GCA_964617505.1 uncultured Peptostreptococcaceae bacterium
AACATAGGATTCGGAACACCTTTCGAGCATGTCAAGCAATTATGGTTTCGTGATGCAAGCACGAGTTCGAGTATGATTCGTCTATAATGATTAAGTTCTTCATCCTCGGTAACAACTTCCATTCCATCTGAAACGGGAGTGCAACATGCAGGTTGTAGGTCTCTTGCTCCCTTAATTTTAACAAGGCACATTCTACATACTCCGGCCGCCGTCAATTCTTCATCGTAGCAAAGATGGGGAATTTCAATTCCATTTTCCTCGCACACAGTAAGAAGATTTGCCCCTTTCTCAGCCGTAATTTCTTCACCATTAACATTAAATGTAACATAATTTTTCTCGGTTTCAGGTGCATCGAATTCATCAAAGAAATCTTCAAACAATCCGAGTTCCTCAGCAACTTCATAAAGCTCATATCCTTCAACACTGGCTTCCATAGGAATATCTTCAAACGGATTTGTAAGGACAACGCCTCTATCCATTGTAAAGTTTCCAGTTCCAAGTGTTTTGGCTATATGTATGACTTTTTTGTCGCTAAATACATGCTCTACACCCTTAATTCCGTTTTCACAAATCAAAGGTATAATTACCGTAGCATCTTCATACATATCTTTTTTCTTTACATCTTTTCTATGCTTTTCAACAAGGTTTAAGGTACAGCCTATGCTTATTAAATCTTTTCCGAGTACATTGTAACCATCAGCTCTAAGCATATTTTCGAGCGTAACCATCTTTGTTGTTCCGCCAATTCCACATGCGACTATACAGCTGCTACAGCTGTTTATGACTATTTTGTCGTCCTTTGATAACTGCTTTTTTAAATCTTCATAGCTTAATGATCGAAGTGATATAATCATTTTGCCACCCCCGTTACTCCAGCCATTTCCATAATTGGCAGGCTATTATCATTTTCATTTCTTTCTCCGGTTAACAATTCAAATTCTCTTCCAACCTCATTCTCGCCGCCCTTGTAAGGCATTGTTACTTTTATGACTTTCTTGTCAGTATCAGTAACCATTAGTCCTACATCCTTGATTGTCTGTACCAGCTTATAATCCGGATAAGACCTTTCAAGGTTCGCAGAACCGGCTTCGCAAGCAAGAGAAACAATTGTATTTACGTTTCTAGCCATTTTAGCTAAAAATATTTTAGGCGTACATGCTGTAGGTACCATGAATCCGTCTTTTACATTATAACCGTCGCTTCTAAGTTTAAGAGCAAGATCCTTCATGTTTTCCTGTCCGCCGGATCCTGCAACCCTTACGCATGTTTCACAACCAATCATTGTAATAACGTCATTGTCTTTATCAAGATTTTTAATTATATCTTTATATTCCAAAGCTTTTGTAAATATCATTATTACACCCCTCTAATTGTTTTTCGATACAGCTTCTTCGTATTCGTTTCTGAAGTAACGCAAAGTACTTAATACGGGATTTGCAGATGTCTTTCCAAGAGCGCATAGTGCAGTCTTTTGGATAACCTTGGCTAATTCCTCAAGTCTCGGAATGTCGCTTACTTCTCCTCTTCCAGCATCAATCTTATTCAAGATATTAAGCATTTGTTTTGTACCTTCGCGTCCCGGTATGCATTTACCACAAGATTCTTCTGTGCAGAATTCCATAAAGAATTTCGCAATATCAACAGCGCTTTTATCGTCAGTAATTACTATCATTCCACCTGAACCCATAATAGATCCATATTCCTGCAATGTTTCGTAATCAACTGCTACATCAATATGCTCAAGCGGTATGCATCCTCCAGATGGTCCTCCGAGTTGAGCTGCCTTGAAACGTTTGCCTTCGACTACTCCTCCGCCGATATCATTTACAATTGTAGAAAGCTTAGTTCCAATGGGTACTTCGACGCACCCTACATTATTTATGTCTCCTGTTATAGAGAACACTTTTGTTCCCTTGCTTTTTTCAGTTCCTATGCCTGCATACCATTCACTGCCTTTAACAATTATTTGCGGTATGTTTGCAAGTGTTTCAACATTGTTTAAAACTGTCGGTTTTTCCCTAAGACCTGCATGTGCAGGGAAGGGTGGCTTGGGTCTTGGATTTCCTCTAAGGCCTTCTATTGATCTCATTAAAGCCGTTTCTTCACCACAAACAAATGCTCCTGCGCCTTCGTAAACTTCTATATCAAAATCATATCCTGTCCCTAGTATGTTTTCTCCAAGCAATCCGTATGCTCTAGCTTTCTTGATTGCCTTATTTAGAGTTTCAACTGCAAGCGGGTATTCAGCTCTACAATAGATATAACCCATGTGGGCTCCAATAGCTTTTGCAGCTACTATCATTCCCTCTATAACACTGTGGGGATCACTCTCTAGAACACTTCTATCCATGAATGCCCCTGGGTCTCCCTCATCCGCATTGCATAACATATATTTCATGCCGTCGGGTTCTTGAGCAGCAAATTTCCATTTTAAGCCTGTTGGGAAACCTGCTCCACCTCTTCCTCTAATGCCTGAATCCAATACAACTTTAATGATCTCAGCCGAATCCATTGAAGTTAAAACCTTTATAGCTCCCTGGTATCCGTCTCTACCTATATAATGGTCTATGTTGTTTGGATCGATAAGCCCTCTGTTTTTCATTACTCGCTGTTCCTGCAAAGCAAAAAACGGTACTTCTTCGATTCCAGGGATACTTGAATCAACAACGGCCTGTCCTTCAATTTTTCCCTTATTTTTCTTTCTTTCTTCCAACTCTGTTTCCATTCCTCTTAAGAATGCATAGTCTTTTACGATTTTTCCACCTATAACGTGGCTCGCGAATATCTCTTTCGCTTTTTTGTCATCTACATATTCATACATTATTGCTTCTTGTCCCGGAAGCGCTACTGTTATAAGCGGCTCCTTAGAACAGATTCCAGCACATCCAGTCGTGATTATTTTTGCGCCTTTAAATTTTTTATCTTTAATCTCTTTTCTTAATGTACTTAATACGCTAGTGGCTCCTGAAGCTATACCACACGTACCCATATGTACATATATTTTTACCATTTCTTTATCTTCAGATGCCTTCTTTATAACATTATCTCTAATGCCGTTTATTTCGGCTATTGTCTTACCCATTATACTCACTCCCTATGACTAAATTGTTTTATTTATATTGGCTAAGAATTTCATCGATGCTGTCAAGCGTGACTTTTCCGTAAACCTTCCCATCAATCAATACGATAGGTGCTAGCCCGCATGCTCCAAAGCACCTTGCTTTTTCATAGGTAAATCTTCCATCTTCAGTACTTTCTCCAAATTTAACTCCAAGAGTTTCCTCAATTTTTTCCGCGATTTCTTTTCCGCCTTTTACATAACATGCTGTTCCAAGACAGACTTGAATTCTATGCCTGGCTCTTTGATTCATCGAGAAAAAAGAATAAAAAGTAACAACACCATAAATCTTGTTTGGTGCTATGTCCGCTTTCTCTGCAATTCTTTCTTGAACGCATTCCGGTATATATCCGAGCAATAGCTGAGTTTCTTCAAGCATTGGAATAAGGCTACCCGGTTTATCTTTATGTGCCTCAATAATTTCATCTAAGGCGACTATCTGTTCATCTGTAAAAAAATTCGTAATTGTATGAATCACTTGCATTACCTCCCATAGATTATATGCCAATTTCCGAAAAAGCTTTTCCAACACAATATACAGTCAAATAGCTTTTTTCGGCTTATATTTCATCATTCGAACATGCTTGATATATCTATAAATATTTGCTTTTCCTCTTCTGTTGGTTTTAAAGATCCTATAGCCTTGCAAATGTCCAAATTGTCATATCGCACACCTGTCAAGACATTCGCTAATTTATCAACAAAAGTTGTGTTCATTGCATCAGAATATACATCGATTTTTTTTATGTAAGCATCGACAAAATTCAAGCCTATTTGAACCTCACCCCATATGAAGCGTTTTTCGTAATAAGCGTCAAATGATGGACTTTCAGAGTATAGCCATTGCCATGAAGAATACTTTTCATATAGCTCTCGAAGCTCTTCATTTTTGACTACATCTTCCTCGTATTTTGTATACAATGCAATTTTGCCATAAGTCTCTTGAAAACTTTTAAGTACACTTGTCTTCAGGTCTTCAATAGTTATGCTTGCGTTTAGCTCCTTAAGATTTACAACTCTGGACCTGACGGAATCCACACCCTTTGAAACAATTTTCTGCTTTGAAGGATTAAGATATTCAGAAAGCTTCAGCATATCTGCATCCACAAGCAGGGTGCCATGATGATATGATGAATTGTCCCCGAAAAAATATGCATTTCCCGAAAATTTTCTTCCTTCAATCAAAATGTCATTCCTACCCGAGAATTCTGCATTAAATCCAAAAGAGTTTACCGCTTTTAAGATTACACCAAGCTGCTTTTCCTGATCATACAAATCTTTACCCATAATGAATGTAAAATTTAGATTTCCGGCATCATGAAAGACGGCTCCGCCTCCTGACAATCTTCTGGCGAGCTTTATGCCTGCATCTTTCATTTTTTCAATGTTGCATTCTTTCCAAGGATTTTGATTGCTTCCGATCACAACCGTATCCTTGTTCTGCCAAAGATAAAGAATTGCTTCATCCGCTTTTACATGCTCGACAAGATACTCCTCAATAGCCAAATTTAGCCACGGATCAAAGCTTGTCGATTCTACAAAAAAACTATTCGGCTTTTTCGATTTCAAGAAGCTCGTCACCAACCTTGACCCGAGCACCTTCTGTTACTGAAAAAGCTGTTATTGTTCCATTTACTGCTGACTTGATTATTGTGTTTCCTTTTGCTGATTCAATTTGCATCAACTTTTCGCCTCTTTTTACAGTATCGCCAACAGCCTTTGCTATTTTTCCAACTTTACCCGTCTTAGCGTTTTTTTCCATTTTATCGAGCATTACTTTTGTAGTCATATGTAAACCCTCCTGTTATTTAAAATAAATTTTTGTCAATTAACTCGGACATTAAATGAGAAGAAAAGAAACAATCATTTCTTTTCTTCTCTATGTGCTTTAATTACTATTCGAAATCAGGTCCAAACTCGTCAAGAGCTTCTTTAAGCATAGTTACACTGTAAGCCATTGAAGGTCCTCCGCCAAAAGCTACTGAAACCATAGCAGCTTGGAGAATTTCATCTCTAGTTGCTCCAGCTTCAAGCGACTTATAGCAGTGGAACACAATGCAATATAAACATCTGTTGTAGCAAGCGATACCGATGCTGATTAATTCTTTTGTCTTAGTGCTTAAAACGCCTTCTTCATATGTAGTTCCGAGCAAGTTCATAAATCCTTCAACATTTCCTTGTGTTGCTTCGTAGCCACCGAAAGTATCCAGTCCACCTACGAATTCTGC
Source organism: uncultured Peptostreptococcaceae bacterium (assembly GCA_964617505.1). Taxonomy (GTDB): domain Bacteria; phylum Bacillota; class Clostridia; order Peptostreptococcales; family BM714; genus BM714. Next base: position 5,347 of record CAZTZB010000066.1, read on the forward strand.
CAACATTTCTCTTGGTGTTGATTTCATCTTAATCCACTCCTTTTAAATTGTTTGTTAAATTGCCTACAATGACATTATATTCTTTGTATTATTTTTATCAATAGAATGTAATTAATTAATAGTTATTATCATTAATACTGATAATAACTATCAGTATTAATGATAATAACTATCAGTATTAAGTCTTTTTTTCTTATATTGCTGTTTATATATGTCCAATTCTTAAAATACACCATTTTCTTTGTTTTGTAATGTTATTTTTTTAACAATATCTTTTTTTTGTTTGTTATTCTTTTACTTTAATTTGCTTTAAAAAAGCACCTATAGATTTAATCTATAGGTGCTTTTTTAAACTCTAATGATAAAATATGCTTTTCTCTTACATCCTAAATTTTATTTCGTCACCATCAAGATAGTAAAAATGATCCGGAAACAAGCCCTTATACACATTTCCCTTGCTGTCCGTTATTCGAATCAGAAAAGAAAGTTCGTTTTTTCTCCAATCAAAATCTTTTGCCGATTCCTGCGCATCCAAATAATCGCTGCAGGCTTTCCCTTCAAGTGTATATGTGCCTGCAAACTGGTAGAATTTTACTTCATCGCTACCTGAAAACTCCGGTGTCGCCGGGGTCTCGTTCGCAACTTCTTCAATATCTTTTTTTTCATAGCCCTTGCCGCTTAAAAGGTCTATGGTATCCACCTTTGTTTCTCCAACATATATATCCGCCTCTATGCTTTTAAAATCGATATCTCTTGAGATACCTGCCAATTCTCTCAAAACCTTGGGATGCACTGATGATATGTTAACATAGAAATTGATTATGCCTTTGTCAGGATCATGGCTAAACTTTGAACTTGGAATCCTTCCGTCTATCTCAACCATCCTGTTTGCTATTCCTTTTAGGTTTATCCCTGAAAGCTCTTCGCTCCTTGAGCCTGATTCATCGCTTCCGACAAGCTCAAAAGTGTAATTTTCATCCGACAGTCCAAGCATGACGCTGTAAGTCAAACCTTCACTTTGCTGCACTTCGATACTTCTGCTTTCCGTTTCTGTTATTGCAAGAATGGAGAGATTTTCACCATTCCTCTTTTCATTGAGCGTAAATGTCAGTTCGGCCTCAAAATTGGAATAATCATCGCTTGCTTTCTCAACCTCAATTGAGGATTCTCTAACCCAAAGCGCCTGCTTCTTCATTTCATCTGCAGCCCTATAAACGCTTGAGCTTATGTTCATTATTTCGTTTGATAGAAAGTTGTTCATGTTATTTACTTGCTTCCTGAGCTGGTCGATATCCGAAGCCATCCCGTAATTCTTAAACAAAGAAAAAACCAGCAAAACAACAATCAAAATATTTGTTTTCTTCATCCTTATCCCCTTTTCTTCATTATCTATGTATTTTACCGTATTACTACTATACCATATTTATTTACTGCCAAAAATAATATTCAATCAACATCTTCTTCCTTCAGCCGCTCAACAATCAGCAAATGAGAAGCCCTATCCGCAACATCCTTCGGAAAATATTTGCCTCCCAATTCAGGTATAATTGCCTCCACATGACCTTCGAGCCTGTTCAAAAAATCTTCCAATTCCTCTTGATCAATTCCATTCTCGCTATCAAATTTGTGCACTTTGTAGTCAGACATTTTAATAGCCTCCTTTTAATTAAAGTTATCTTGCGGTATCAAATTAAAATAAGAATTATTTTATTCATACCCTGCGTTTTGAATAGAAACCTTTTCATTTTATTTAATACAAAAGAATAAGGATGGTGAATCCTTTCAAACGGATATACCATCCTTATTTAAATTAAAAAATCATTAATACCATTAATTCGCCAATGCATTAACTGTAAATCTTGTTTATCACCTTATGAAACTCATATATTTTTTACTTTCTTTTTTAGGCTCTTCAATATTTTTTTTGCCAATCTCCATTGATTTCATCGTCCACGCCATATTTTTACCCAGTACTCTCATTATCTGCTTTCCCTCTTCATCTTTTAGGGCCTCTCCAGGAGCATTACCATAAATGACATTCCAATAATTTGCAGTCGGAATAATCATTTCAGCATAATTTATATAGTTGTTCAATTGATTGAAAGCAGGAAGTCCTCCAGAGCGTCTTACCGCAACAACGGCTGCACCTACCTTGTGTCTGAAAAGTCCTCCATTCATTCCTGCTACATAAAATACCCTGTCAAGAAATGATTTCATTGTTCCCCCAATAGCTGAATAATGAACCGGTGAACCCAGAAGTATTCCGTCCGCTTCCTTCATTTTTTGCACCCATTCATTTACACCATCCTCACCAAAAACACATTTCTCATCCTTGTTCTTTCTGCATAAATTACAAGCCATACACCCTCTAATAACCTGATTTCCAACATGGATTATTTCCGTTTCAATGCCTTCCTTTTCTAGTTCATCCGAAACCATTTTGAGTGCGTAGTAGGTGTTGCCTTCTTTATGGGGACTGCCGTTAATTGCAATAACTTTCATTTTTATTCCTCCATTATATTTTTATCTATTATAAACATTTTTAGTCTACATTCAT
>CAZTZB010000066.1:8003-9482 GCA_964617505.1 uncultured Peptostreptococcaceae bacterium
TTTTCTGCATCTCTAATAAATGTCCTGATGTCATTATAGCAACATTTTCCTGTGGGATTGTTTTTTTCACACTCACAAGGTTTTCTTGGTCCCTTATGGTCAAGAATCCTTTCGATGTCATTGGTTTTTAGTTCTCTCATAGCCTTCAAAATATCTTTATCTGTAATATTCGAGCAATAGCATAGTATAACGGGGTCAGCATCCTTTTTAAACCAAACAGGTACTTTTAGCTGACTCTTTAATATTTTAGATTCTTCGCTGAAATATATTACATCGCAATCATGAGTTTTGCAGATAGAATACTCCAAGTCTCTAACATCGCTTGGATTTTTCACCAAACTCCTGACTGTCAAAATGGATACAGCTTCTCCTCTTTTCCCACAAACAGGACACCATCTGTCCTCCAAGTGCAAGCTTATTCTTTCAGGTTGACAGCAATCGCATTGGCTCATAAAACATCACTCCTTATATTATAATTTAAAATGGCAAATCCAGCCTCTTAAAGTTCCATTGCCATCATGAGAAATCCACAAAAGCCTGCGTTGTCAACTCTTAAGCTTTCATCCATATCCTTTTTCATCTCGTTTATTTGCCGCCTGTATTCTTTGTAGAAATCGTAACTGGGTTGCGGTTTGTACTCCACTCCCTCAAGCTCAAAATACTTGATTACGCCCTTTGTCGTCGTTGGCTTTATAAAAACCTCAACTGAAGGGTCTGAGTACAGTAGGCAAACAGTCAGTATGGTCCATTTTGCCATCTTGTATTTTTGCAGAGAATCAATCATTTGATTGAATCCCTTTTCCTGATTTCCATGGAGTAGTTCTTTCATGCTATCGCTTAATTGATATTTTTCATCATCGGTCATATCCTTAACTATATCCCTAAACTTAACCTTCTCAAATATCGATACCATTGAAGACCCTGCCACAATTTTCTGTATCGCTTCGGTGGCTGCAATCGGATCTTTGAAATCTTCAGGAGAAAGAGACTCTTTCGTCAAATCAATCATTTTCTCTATCTTGTGCTTTTTTGCAATTTCAATCATCTCAGAATTTTGAAATCCGCCGGGATAATGCATCAAGAATCTTTCTTCCGCCAACCTAAGCTTTTCCATATTCATATTCTCAGCTCCTATTCTTTCTATAACAATTCTTTCATTTCCATTTTATCATTGCTTAGCTCTTTAATCCAAGTAACCAGCTAAGTATTAAGCAAAAATTTTAAATAGCCTCTCCATGCAAAGCGAGAGGCTATTATTAATTAATTTATTAATTTGCAATCAACTTAAGGGAAATGAAATTGACACCTTAAACAGATCTCCATCCACTAAAACCCTCAGCTTTCCTCCGCATACCCTCGTAAAACTTTCGGCTATTGAAAGTCCCAGTCCGCTTCCTTCTGAGCTTCTAGCCTTGTCACCCCGGCTGAATCTCTGCAAGATTTCCTCTTCCGTAAAGTTCATTTCATAGCTAGCCGTAT
>CAZTZB010000067.1:0-9419 GCA_964617505.1 uncultured Peptostreptococcaceae bacterium
CGCCGCAAATGTTCTCCCAACGGCAAGCCCCGATCCATTTAGTGTATGGATGTAGGAAACCCTTCCTTCTTCATCTCTAAATCTTATGTTTGCCCTTCTTGCCTGGTAGTCCTCAAAATTGGAACATGATGAAATCTCAACATATCTTCCATAGCTTGGCATCCAAACCTCTATATCAAATGTGCATGCAGACGAAAAGCCCAAGTCTCCTCCGCAAAGGCAAACAACCCTGTAGGGAAGGTTCAGACGCTTGAGCACTTCTTCAGCCGCCGCAGTCAAGCTTTCAAGTTCATCGTAGGATCCCTCAGGCTTTACAAACTTGACCATTTCAACTTTATTGAACTGATGCTGGCGTATTAGCCCTCTCGTATCCCTACCAGCAGATCCCGCTTCTTTTCTGAAGCATGGAGTGTATGCCGTATGATAAATTGGAAGGCTTTCCCCATCTAGTATTTCCTGCATGTAAAGATTTGTTACCGGAACCTCTGCAGTAGGAACAAGGAAGAAATCCTTTGCAGGTATATGAAACATGTCGTCTTCAAACTTCGGGAGTTGACCTGTCCCTTTCATTGCATCTCTATTTACCATGAAGGGAGGCAATATCTCTACGAAACCATGCTCCTTGGTATGCAAATCAAGCATAAAATTGATTATGGATCTTTCGAGTCTCGCTCCTGAACCTTTGTATACGCTGAAACGCGCTCCTGAAATCTTCGAAGCCCTTTCAAAATCCAATATACCCAAATCTGTCCCAACATCCCAATGGGCTTTTTCTTCAAAATCAAACACCCTTGGCTCTCCCCATTTTCTTAGTTCCTTGTTTGCCGTATCGTCAGCTCCAACAGGAGTTTCGGGTCTTGGAGTATTAGGAATAGTTAAAAGCATTGCTTCCAGCTTGCTTTCAATAGCCTTAAGCTCTATATCCATATCCTTAATTTCGTTTGACAATATTTTTAGTTCCTTAAAAATGCCGGATGTATCCTCTCCCGCCTTCTTCAATTCAGGAATCTCTCGTGAGGCTGTGTTCTGCTTGTTTTTAAGGGTTTCAACATCTCCAATTATTTCTCTTCTTCTTTCGTCTAATTCGACAACTTTTTCCAGTCCATAATCACCCTTGCCTCTAATCTCCAAGAGCCTTTTGACTTCATCGAAATCGCTTCTGATTCTTTTAATGTCCAACATATCCATTCCTCCTTTTGAAATTAAAAAAAACCTCCCTAATCCCCCTGAAGGGACGAGAAGTTTCCCGCGTTGCCACCCTGATTGACAGACTTTCGGTCTGTCCTCTTGAAGCAGAATAACGCCTGCCAAACGCATCGGCCTACTCATTTTTCAACCGACAGACTCAGGAACGGATTCAAAATGCCCTTCCACCGGTTCTCACCAACCACCGGTTCTCTTTGCTTCAAAGCATTCTTACTATTTCCTTCACAGCCATATTTTAATGTTTTAAGAAGTTTACCACATGTGGCGTTGATATGCAAGTCCTAGCCTTAAAGTTATATCATTTCAATAAATCTTTTAACTTTGTCCACGGTTTCTTCTCCTACATAAAGAAGCATATCTCCCTCTTCAATCACAAAATCCGGACCCAGAGAAATATGTATGTCTCCATTGCGGCTTACACCTGCAACCGTTGCTCCGGTCATTTGCCAAAAAGCAAGCTCACCAAGAGATTTCCCTATGATAAGGCTATCATGAGGCACAACTATCTTGTTGAAATTCAATTCACTTATTTTTTTTACACGCGTTGTATTTTCTATAAGATACTCAATGTCCTTTTGAATTCTGCTTTCGATTTCACTTTTTTGCTTTAAAAGATTTTTTAATTCAGTCTTTACCTCGGAGATGCTTCCCTTGTCCTTGTAAGTGCCCATGAACGACGACACATGTTCACTAGACTTGATATATATTCCGCTTTTAGGCAAAATCTCTACTATATCCATATCTCGCAAAAGTTTTGCCGCTTTCCTTATTGTTTCCGGCGAAACATTGTATTCTGCAGCAAGAATTGTCCGTCCGCTAATTTTTTCACCTTTCGCCAGCTCTCCATCATTAATCCTCTTTGCAATATCAAGTGCAATTACTATATATCTTGGCAACTTGCCTGTTGTCATAATATCTCTCCACCTTTTTTACAAATCATATCTGGTCTTTAATTATATTGAATAGTCTTTTTTCGGCTTTTTCCATGTAAATTTCCACCTTTGCCTTGGGCATGTTAAGCTCCCTGGCAATTCGCGAAACTTCAGTTATTTTGTCTTTTTCAATGCCATATCTGTAGGAAATGAGCTTTTTGTCGATTTCGGTCAATTTTCGATTATCTCGAAGTGCGAGCCTTATTTCCTCAATAATCCTCTTCTCAAGCTCTCTCTCAGTTTCATGCTTCTGTTTCTTGTTCATCAGCTTTTCAATCCGACTCTTTAGGAGCCGCTTAAACATTTTCACAGTTTCAGCGTCCTCGGATGATGTGCAAAGGTCAACCTCCACCTCATCTATAGGCTCTCGATTCAGCATATTCCTGCCCATTAACAAATTCATAAGATGTCTTGCAGTACCCTTATTTCCATCCACTATCTGAATATCACCATATAATTTTTTAATCATATCGTCAAGAAAAACGAAATGGGTGCATCCCAGGACTATTGCCTGCACACCTTTTCCCTCCAGGTCTCCCAGACAACTCAGCAGAATTTCCTCGGCTTCATTCCCGTCCAAAATACCTTTTTCAACCAACTCGACAAGCTGGGGAGCAGGAAGTTTCTCTATTTCGTATTCTCCCGAATAACTCTCAACAAGATCTATAAACTTGCTTTCCTTAAGAGTCATGGGAGTAGCCATAACAAGAATCTTTCCTCCAAGACCTGAATCAACAGCCACCTTCAAAGCCGGCTCCATTCCAACTATAGGAATAGAAAACTTTTTTCTAAGGTCTGTTATGGATGCACTGGTTGCAGTATTGCATGCAAGGACAATAGCCTTTACATTTCTTTCTGCCAAATAAGAGCATGCTTCAAAAGACAAATCTCTTACTTCTTTTTTGGAGCGCACGCCATAAGGAGCATTTTTAGTGTCCCCAAAATATATGAATCGTTCATTCGGCATCCATTCAATTAGTTCCGCTAAAACACTTATGCCGCCAATGCCCGAATCGAAAACCCCAATCGGTCTTGATATGTTTTCCGCATTCATGTATTCACCTGCCTATTATGAATCTATTATGAGTATCATTTTATTCCTAATCGAGGAAACAATCAAGAAAAAGCGCCGCATGCGGCGCCTTGACTGATTCTTACTTCTTCAAATATGCTTTCTCGCGCATCTATAGTGCAGGTAATTCAGCTTCATCCAAAATTGCTTCCTCATCGGGAACGATTCCGTTTATTTCATTCAATTTTTCAAGAACATTTTCAAGCTGATTTAGATAAACTCCGTAAAGGCTCCAGTTTCCATTTTGCTGCGCCTCCTGTGCCTTTTTGAAAATTTCTGTTGCCCGGATTATAAGATCGGAGGTTGTATCCCCTTCTTCAACCCCTTCTTGGTCGGACCCATCGCTAGATGTTCCGAAAATCTTGTTAAGGGATTCTTCCAGGGTTTGTTCCATGACTACCTGGTCTCCATAGGCTACTATCACTCGCTTAACCTCCGGAATGCTGTTCTCAGTATCCGCTTGAAGGTAAATCGGCTCAACATACAAAATTGATTGATTGATAGGTATGGTTAAAAGATTTCCGCGAATTACATTTGAACCAACCTGTCCCCAAAGAGTGAATTGCTGAGAAATTTCGTCATCCTGGTCGATTCTATTCTCTATTTGAATAGGTCCATATATGTTTTTATTTTTAGGCAACTTATAAATAATAAGTTTGCCATAAACATCACCATCATTCCTTGCTACGAAAAGCGCTGTCATGTTCTGCTTGGTCTTCGGGGTATATGGTAGGGAAAGAACGAACTCTTCTTTTTCTTCACCCGGAAGCTTCATGACTAGATATGTTCCTTCAATCTGCTGCTCTGCCGTTTCATACTTTTCACTGGCGATGTCCCATTCGTCCTCCTTGTTGTAAAAAACCCTCGGATCGTTCATATGATACATGCGGAAAACATCTGCCTGGATGTTAAAGAGCACCTGGGGATACCGTATATGGGATTTCAAGTTTTCAGGCATTTCCTCCATATCGGTAAAAAGAGTCGGGAAAATTTTGCCAAGCGTTTCAACTACCGGATCTTCCTTGTCGGCAACATAAAATGCAACAGCGCCATCGTATGCATCGACTACAACCTTGACCGAATTCCTGATGTAATTGATCTTATTTGTAGAGTAAGGCTCCGAATAGGGATAATTGGTGCTTACAGTATACCCATCCACTATCCAATAAAGCTTGCCTTCTGAAACCACCATGTATGGATCCGTATCATACTGAATATATGGAGCAATTTTCTGGATTCGTTCAGTGATGTTCCTGTAAATCACAATCCTGCTCTCCGCTGTGATGTTCCCTGAAAGAAGCATTTTAAGGCTCTTTTGCTTGTATGCAAACAGCAGCTTATTCAGTCCGCCCAGCTCCACACCAGCCTTTCCTTCATATAGAGTTTCTGCGTTTTCATTTCCATCGGGATAATCGAATTCCTTCTCAAGAGTATTTACGATTATATAATCGTCGGTCAATTCTCCAAAGTAGATTTCAGGCCTATCAATTCTAAGAATGTCTATGTCAGTCTCCGGTGGTATGTTCTTGACCATGAGCTCCGGAAGACCTTCCGATGTAACAACATTTACAGGTGAAACGGCAACGCCGTATCCATGCGTATATTTGAGATGTTTGTTTATGAATGTAAGGTTGTCAAATTTGTTTTGATTCATCTCTCGTCCCGAAACAAAAAGTTGTGTATACTTTCCATCGATATTATAGCGGTCTACATCCACATCGTTAAATTCATAGTACCTTCTAATACCCTGTTTCTGGTTGTATACAAGCTCCGCGGGTCTTGAATCGTTTATGCGTATGTTGCTTATGGTCTCGTCGTTTGCAAGTATGTCATCTATTGAAAGATTCGTTTCCGCTGCAAAGGTTTTTTCCTCAATATTTCCCAAATTGTATGCCGCTTGGGTGTAATTGATATTGTACTCAATATACTCGGTTTCTTTTGAAATCTCATCCGGAGAAACAATATAGCTTTGAACTCCTGCAGAAGCTATATTACCCACTATTGAAATCACTATAAGCAATATGGGCCCTGTGAGAGCAAGCTTTAAGCTCTTTCTCCTAAACCCTATGAAAAGCATCACTGCCGCCGCAAATGAAACAGCCATGAGAATCCTGTACATCAAAAGTGTAACATGTATGTCCGTATAACTAGCTCCATATACAACCCCTCTAGATGAATACAGGAGCTCATATGCCCTCAGAATATATCCAAGGCCCTGTACCACAAAGAAAATTACGCCGATTACAAGCAATTGCCTTGCGGCTATTGAAAATACCTTCTTCAAGTTTCCGGCATCTATGTTTCTCGGGTTGAACGGTATCTCCGATTCTCTGGTTTCAAACAGTGTAGGCCTTCTTATGGACATCATTATGAAATAGAAGACAACCGTAAGAATTGCAAGCATCAAAAGCAGAGTGGTCATCATCATATACACTTGGTTTATCAGTGGATACTTGAATATATAGAATGAAATATCCCTTCCGAAAATGGGCTCTTGAAGATTAAAGTCCGTTGAATTGAAAAATCTGAGTATGTCAAACCACAGGTTTGACGCAACCGAAGCGCTTGCAACAAAGCTTACAAGCAAGGCTCCACCAAGCGCTATTTGGTTGACTTTTTTCTCGCTTACCCCAGAATACACCGTGCTCACTTTTTTGTAATAGTCCTTTTTGATGGTCATCAGATAGAAGTAAACTAAAACCGTCCCTATTACAAATACTGGTATTCCAACCTTTAGCTGAGTCAAAAGCTTTGTCAGAAACACCTTTTCGTATCCCAAGGACTGGAACCATCTATAGTCCGTCACAAAATTTATTATAGTATTGAACGAGCCAATAAAAACGCTCAAAACTACAATTATAGCCGCCCAAAGCATCTTGCTTGATGCGCTCATTCTTCTTCCTTTATTATCTTGACCAAATATTTTCACTTTATCACTCCCATTGAATTTTAATTTTTTTAGGATAATTACGTATACCCCATACTATTTTCTTTGCTAGCTTTAATATACCCATTAATCTTTATCCCTTCACAACATTTTAATTATACCATGTATTGGGAAACGAATGCCTTCAATCAGCCCTGCATTTTAAAATTTCATTTAAAAAAGCCCTCCTTGAAAACAAGGAGGGCCTTTAATGATTTAATTTTGTTTCAATTTCATGTCCCCAAATTTAATCCAGCCTTTTTTACGCATGAGTTCCGAGAAAAACAGTGTCATTAAAGCCGGCAAAATAAAATGCATGAGAACCACTATAAAAATCAATTGACCCATCGGCATGGAATCCTTCATAACGGCTATCGTCCCAAATTGCCCAACAAGACCGCTCGTTCCCATCCCTGCTCCTATGGAATTGTTCTGCATTTTAATAAAATATGTCGCTATAGGCCCCAATATTGCACTTGTAAGAGTCGGAGGTATCCAAATATATGGATTCTTAATTATATTTGGAACCTGAAGCATTGATGTTCCGAGACCCTGAGCCAAGAATCCCCCCATTCCATTTTCGCGATAACTTGCCACAGCGAAACCAACCATCTGCGCAGAGCATCCTACCGTAGAAGCCCCTGCCGCAAGCCCTCCCAGTCCCAACGCTATAGCCAAGGCCGCGCTGCTTATGGGCAAGGTCAAAATCATTCCCATCAGAGTTGATACTGCAATCCCCATAGGTATAGGTTTCAGTTCCGTAGCGCGATTTATTACAAATCCGATTCCCTTCATGAATTCTGCAATCGCCGGGCTTATGAAAAACCCAATTATACCTCCGACTATGATGGTAGCCGCAGGAACCAGCACAATATCAACCTTGGTGCGGCCGCTTATAAATTTTGAAAACTCGGCCGCTGCCAAGGCCGAAACAAATGCGCCAACCGGTTCACCTATATGTACAATAAATGCTCCGCCGTCTCCCTGAGTTAAGCTTCCTGCCCCTATGGCCCCCGCAATAATTGATGCGAATATTCCAAGTGGCGGGGCTTCTATACTGTATGCAACCGCCGCTCCTATAGCCGGTCCCATCATGAATTGAGCCACCTTGCCAAAAAAAACCAACTCTTCTATCCCGCTCATTTCTCCTATCTGTTTTAGTATCAGTCCAATTATTAGTGAAGCGAATAGCCCCAAGGCCATTCCGTTCAATGTTTTGGTAATATAGTTTCTAAAGCCTTTCCCTTTCATGACGCCCTCCTGTATTGTCAGCTGTATTGTCACTATTATACATAAAGAAAAAGCAAATTTCAAGCCCTGCAATCAATCTGCTTTCATCAATATGCCCATTTCATCAAGGGCCTTAAGTATTTTTTCAAAAATCATATCGTTTGGAACCTCCAAGGTATGAATGTGCTCTCCATTTGTAAGGGATGCCAAAGGAGCCGCATTGTTTTTATCGCTTTCTTTCATAAACTGGTCAAGATCATATCTGCTGTTTATTTCCAGGGGACATCTTATCTCTCCATATATTGGATGCATAACTATTACGTCCAGAATTTTAGCTCCCAGATCCACAATTATCTGAAGCTCCTTTTCTATTTCATCATAACCACTATGTTTTACGAAAATAGTCTTAATATTCCGCTCTGCATTCGACGGCTTCGATATATAATAACCATTTGAATTTGCCTGAATATGAACATCCTTGGCTCTAAGTATTGCTATATCCTGCACAATCACCTGCCTGCTTACTTTAAATTCTTCCGCAAGCCAGGACCCTTTTACCGGCGATGGGGCATCCTGCAATATTTTCAAGAGGGCTTCCCTTCTTTTTTCTGTCATGGCAACACAACCTTTTTATGCAGCAAATTTTATTTCCGATATTTCCATCTACAGTATACCAAATATCATATGTAAAAATAAAGCCGCCGTTATTAACCCGGCGGCATCTTTTTATTTTAAGCAATTATTCTTCCTCAGCAGTTTCCTTCGAATGCCTAACGTGATCTATTACAACCATTTTGGCATACTCCACATCCTTTTTCATTAGAGCGTCTACAATGAGCTTATGCTCATCCAAAGCGCCCTGAAGCCTACCCGGCTTCTCCAGTGATTTATATCTTACAACCTTCATGAATACCTGATAATTCTTTAGTACATTCTCAAGGTATCTACTCTTTGTAGCCTTATAAATCGCTTCATGAAACTTTGTATTAAGCTCAGCGAATTTTTGAACATCTTTTTTGAATGTATAAAATTCCATAAGCTCGTAAATTTCATTTATTTTCTGCATATCCTGTTGGTCCATTCTTTCTATGGCCCATTCCACGGCAATTCCCTCAATGGCCAACCGGATTGTAAATATGTCTACTATGTCCTGTTTTGAAATACCCTTAACCACCACTCCCCTGTTTGGAATATTTTCAACCAAATCATCCAATTCCAGCTGCTTAATGGCTTCACGGACCGGCGTTCTACTGACATTAAATTCGTCCGCCATCTTGGCTTCAATTATTTTTTGTCCCTTTTCATATTTCCCGTACAATATGTCGTCTCTAATTCTTTCAAATATCACAGTCGTCAGGGATTTATTGTCCGATTTATCCTCAAAAAGAATACTCATGTAATCCTCCGATTATTCATTGTTTTTTTGTACCTATCATAAAGATTCTATCCCAAAATCCACTTTATGTCAACGTATTCAAATATCCTAAATCCTACAAAAATACTCGTTTATGCAGGATTTATTTTGACTTACTGCAAACATCGCCGTTTTTTTGGGTTTTATTATTCAATTTTCAGAAATAAACAAAGATTTTGAACCCCTGTGATATCAAAGCTTTCAAATAGTATATTATTGCCTCTAATATATTCTTCATAAAAAGCAAAATATTTTTGTAGGAAACATTGCATTTTTCGGAATTTTCTGTTCTTTTTATTTTATAGATCGCTTCCCTCCCTCTATTTCGTATTTTTAACTTTCTAAGCAAAAACATATATGTGTATTTTTATGCATATAAACTTATAAATTTTCATATTTATATTGATTTGCTCCTTTGTTACTGTTATAATAATGTAATTCACAATAATATATTTGGAGGTTGCTTATATGAGCAAAAAAGTAATACTCGCCTATTCGGGCGGCTTGGATACATCTGTAATACTAACATGGTTAAAAGAGGAATTCGATTACGAGGTAATTGCAGCCTGCGTAGATGTCGGGCAGGAAGACGATTTTGAAGAAGTCAAAAATAAGGCTATTGCAACCGGAGCATCAAAG
>CAZTZB010000068.1:0-9313 GCA_964617505.1 uncultured Peptostreptococcaceae bacterium
AAGAATTATTCCCGGAGGGAGTAGACGATATACACAGCGATGAATATGAAATTAAGGAAAATCTGGTAGCGGATATAAGGTCGATCTTCAAATCCTATGGATACCGCCAAGTGGCAACACCTACATTTGAGTTCTATGATCTTTATTTAGGGATAGATGGAACAATAAATGGCACAGAGATGTTTAAAATCATAGATTCTGACGGTAAAATCTTGGTGCTAAGGCCCGATGCCACTATACCTGTAGCTAGGATGGCCGCAATGAATTACAAGCATTCGGAAGGTTATTTGAAACTGTCATATATAACGAACATATTTAGGCACAGAGAAAGCGAACGGGGAAATAGAAGGGAATTTACACAGGCAGGAATTGAATATATGGGTAGTGAGAAAACCTGGTGTGATGCCGAGGTGATTGCCATGGGCATTAAAATGCTTTTGGGATTCGGTCTTAAGGATTTCCATATAGACATGGGTCATGCTGGATTTTTAGGGCAACTTCTAGAGGGTACTGGTCTTAAAAGCCACAAAAAAGCAATGCTCTACAAATTTATAGAAGACAAGAATTACAGCGAGCTTTCAACATATCTTGAAAGATTGAGTATTGACGAGGCTGTAAAGAATGCAATAATTAAGCTTCCGAGACTATACGGAAAACCATTGGATGTGCTTGAGCGGGCAGAAGAGGTTGTTGTCAACGAGGAAATGAGGAAATCTCTTGAAAACCTTAAGGCCGTTTATGAAATACTGAAGGCTCAGGGAATGGAAAAATATATTCTTTTTGACTTGGGATTTACGAATCAGTTCAATTACTACACAGGAGTCATTTACAAGGGCTATGTAAGCAACTATGGCCGGGTGCTTTTGTCGGGTGGCAGATACGACAAACTAATGGAGCAATTTGGTGAGGGCAAACCGGCGTGTGGATTTGGATTCAATGTAGACCAATTGATTGAAGTGATGAACATTTACGATATCAATCAGACATATGATTGCCATACCGATTTCTACATTGTCTGTTCAGAAGAAAACATGGTCGGTGCTCATGCATTGGCAGAAAGAATGCGAAGCACAGGAATGATAGTGGAAACTGATATTTTTAAAAACGACCTGCAGTTTCACTTGTTTAATGCGGGTTTTAGAAATGCAAATCATATAGTCGAATTCATAGGTGAGGGAATAACGATTAGAAGAATAGCTGACAAGGCCATGAAGACATATAGCGTCAAAAATTATGCCAAGCTCATGAATAATCCGGCGGAAATGATGAAATTCTGATAGGGGGAATGGAGATGGACAAAATAAAGATAGCCTTAGCCAAGGGCCGTTTGGCCAAGGAGGCCATAAAGATAATGGAAGAGGCTGGGATTGAATTTCCAGACTACAGCGAAAAAAGCAGGAAGCTTATTTTTCAGGACAAGACAGGAAGAATACGCATGATATTTGTAAAACCTTGGGATGTTCCTGTTTATGTTGAAAAGGGGGCGGCGGATATAGGTGTCGTTGGCAAAGATGTCCTCATGGAGAACAAGGTCGATGTATATGAAGTTGCAGATTTGGGAATAGGTGCTTGCCGACTTTGCGTGGCGGGATACGAGAGCCAGGAGTTCAACAAGAAGAAGAAGCTGAAGATAGGTACCAAGTTTTCTGCCTCGGCAAAGGAATATTTCAACAAGAAAGGTATCCCCACAGAGGTTATAAAGCTTAATGGTTCAGTGGAGCTTGCTCCTATAATGGGACTTTCCGACGTCATAGTCGACATCGTCGAAAGTGGCAAAACACTAAAAGAAAACGGGCTCGTAATACTCGAGGAAATATTCGATATAAGCGCCCGCCTGATTGTCAACAAGGTCAGTCTAAAAACCAAAAGCGGGGAAATAGACAATATAATCGAAAAGATAGAAACCGTTTTAAAGGAGAGGGAATCTGAATGAAAATAATTAGAGCGAGCAAGGATTCCGCGCAGGATACGATTTGCGGACTTCTAAAAAGAGGCGTTGCTGATTTCAAGGAAATAGATGAAAAAGTTAGCGAAATAATAAGAGAGGTAAAAGAAAAAGGCGATAGGGCGCTTTATTCATATACAGAGGCCTTCGATAAAGTAAAACTATCAACAATTAGAGTTGCTGCAGAAGAAATTAAAGAGGCAGCAAACAAAGTCGAACCTGAATTTCTAGAGCTTCTCAGGGAGGCCGCAGAAAACATAAGGGCATATCATGAGAGGCAAAAGGAAGAGACGTGGATGTTTGAAAATGAGGACAAAACTATTCTCGGCCAAATAATAAGACCCTTGGCAAGAGTCGGAATTTATATCCCGGGAGGAAAGGCTGCTTATCCATCTACAGTGCTCATGAATGCCATACCCGCTAAGGTGGCTGGAGTAAGTCAGATTGCAATGGTAACGCCTCCTGACTCAAGCGGAGGAGTAAATCCAAGTATACTTGCAGCTGCCCATGTGGCAGGAGTCAATGAGATATATAAGGTTGGAGGGGCGCAGGCTATTGCTGCTCTTGCCTATGGGACAGAAACCATCACTTCGGTTGACAAGATTACCGGACCGGGAAACATCTATGTTGCAAGAGCCAAGCAGGCAGTTTTCGGAAGAGTCGCAATAGACATGATGGCTGGACCTAGCGAGATTTTTATAATAGCCGATGAAAAACAGAATCCTGAATTCATAGCGGCAGATCTGCTTTCGCAGGCTGAACACGATGAACTGGCGGGAGTGATTCTTGCAACAACATCACAAAGACTGGCTGAAGAGGTCTCCCAAGCGGTGGGGCGTCAAGTAGCTCTTCTCGAAAGAAAAGAAATAGCCGAGCTATCTGTAAGGGATAATGGATTGATATTTGTAACCGAAAATCTTGAGCAGGCATTTGAAATAGCAAATCTTGTGGCGCCGGAGCATCTGGAGCTCCTAATTGAAAATCCGGATGACTATATTGAATTAGTCAGGAATGCGGGAGCCATCTTCCTAGGACCGTATTCTCCGGAAGCGGTAGGAGACTACTTTGCGGGGCCGAACCACACACTGCCGACATCGGGCACTGCCAGATTTTCTTCAGCGCTTGGGGTGTATGACTTCATAAAAAGAACAAGCTATATAAAATATTCAAAGCAAGCCTTGGAAAAAAACGGGGACAATATAATAAGATTTGCGAACAAGGAAGGGCTTACCGCCCATGCCAATTCTATAAAAGTGAGGTTTGACAATAATGATTGAAAAAATGATAAAAGAGTCCATAAAGGGTATGAAGGCATACCAGGTAGATAACAGCAAATACGACATCAAGATAGACGCGAATGAATCAAACACCAATATATTCCAAAAAATCATGCCTGAAATATGGGAAAATGTTATGAAAGAGGATATAAACCGCTATCCCGATAGCGAGGCAACTGACCTAAGAAAAGCCATTTCTGGGTTCATAGGGGTGCCGCCTGAGAAGATACTTTGCGGAAACGGTTCCGACGAATTGATAAAAATGATAATAGACGGTTTTATTAACCCAGGGGAGATTGTTCTTTCACATAGTCCGACATTTGGAATGTACGGTGTTTCCACCCGTGTGTCTGGAGGAACATATGCCGAAATTGAAACTGATGATGCTTTTAACATAGACATAGATGAATTGATAGCAAAAGCGCGAGAGCTCAAGGCAAAACTTATCTTTTTATGCAACCCGAACAACCCGACAGGAAACATACTCGAAAAGAGTCAGGTTAGGCGTATCCTCAGAGAGACTGAAGCCATACTTATTCTCGATGAGGCTTATATAGAGTTCGCAGGTGAGTCCATGGTTGACGAAATAGATGACTGGGAGAACCTTATAATAATGAGGACATTATCAAAGGCATTTGGATTGGCTGGACTTAGACTAGGATATATCATAACAGGTGGTTCTATAATGGAGCTTATGAGGGCAATAAAACCTCCCTACAACCTTAACCGCATATCCCAAAGGCTTGCAACAGAGGTTCTTGCGCACGCGTCTTATATAAACAAGAACATAGAAGCAATGAAGGCTGAAAGAGAAAGGATGCTTGTAGAGCTTGAGCAGATAGATGCATTGAAAGTTTTCCCTACAAAAAGCAATTTCATATTGCTTAGGACTGCGGAAGCGGAAAAGCTTTACAAGGCATTTAAGGATGAGTCCATATTGGTTCGAAATTACGCGGGAGGGCGTCTCGAGAATTGCCTGCGCATAAGCATAGGTCTGCAAAAAGAGAATGAAGCAGTCATGGCTGTCATAAGGAGGACTTTCAAATGAGAAAAAGCGAAATGGCAAGAGAAACAAAGGAAACCAAGATTTACCTTTCTATGAATCTGGATGACCAGGAAGAGGTCAGAATTGATACAGGCATAGGATTTTTTGACCATATGCTTAACCTTTTTGCAAGTCATGGAAGGTTCGGAATGGACCTTGCGGCAGAAGGCGACTATGAGGTGGACAACCACCACGTGATAGAGGATGTAGGCATAGTTCTTGGAAAGGCGTTAAAGGAGGCATTGGGAGACAAAAGAGGGATAAGAAGATATGCATCAACCTTTACGCCGATGGACGAGTCACTCAGCCGGGTTTGCATCGACATAAGCGGAAGGGGAATGCTTGTATTTGACTCCTGCTTCACCTGTGAGCGAATAGGCTCCATGGAAACAGAAATGATTGAGGAATTCTTCAGAGCGTTTGCCGTTTCAAGCGGCATAACCCTTCATGTTGCCATGATGTATGGAAAAAATAACCACCACATGGCTGAGGCCATGTTCAAAGGGTTTGGAAGGGCTTTGAAGGAAGCGGTTTCCATTGACAAGTCAATAGAAGGAATTCCTTCAACAAAAGGCGTTTTATAGGAGGTCGTTTAATGATAGCAATAGTGGATTACGGAATGGGAAACCTCAAAAATGTCCAAACCGCGCTTATAAATATTGGTGTGGAATCAATAATAACATCAAAAGAATCCGATATAGATGAAAGCGATGCCGTTCTTTTACCCGGCGTTGGGGCTTTTAGAGACTCGATAAAATGCTTGAATGAATCGGGGCTTGTTCCGTGCTTACGCCGAAATGTTTCCCGAGGAAAAATCTTAATCGGCATTTGCCTCGGAATGCAGCTTTTATTTGACAAGAGCTACGAGGACGGAGAATGGGAAGGCCTTGGATTATTAAAAGGAGATGTAGTTAGGTTTGATATTGACTTTAAAGTGCCCCACATGGGTTGGAACAATATCATTAAGAAAAAGGATGATCCAATAGGTAAGGGTGTAGAGACTGGCGAATTCGTGTATTTTGTTCACTCATATTATGCTATTCCCAAGAACCCGGATGATGTGGTTTTTTCCGGCGAGTACGGAGTGGAATTTCCTGCAATTGTGCGCAGGGGAAATGTTATAGGTGCTCAGTTCCACCCAGAAAAAAGTGGTGAGACAGGGTATAAAATACTGAAAAATCTTAAGGAGATGATAGAGGCATGATGATATTTCCGGCAATAGACATCAAAGAAGGCAAGTGCGTCAGGCTTCTTAGAGGTGAATTTGACCAAAAGACAGTGTATTTTGACGACCCGACCGAGGCTGCCCTTGCATGGCAAGATAAGGGCGGAAAGTATATCCACATGGTGGATCTTGATGGAGCCCTTCACGGCAAAGGGAAAAACAGGGAAGCGGTAAAAAAGATACTTGATGCGGTAGATGTGCCGGTGCAATTAGGCGGAGGTATAAGAAGCGTTGAAATAGCGGAGGATTGGATAGGGCTTGGGATTTCGAGGGTCATTCTGGGAACTGCGGCGGTAAAGAATCCTGAAATCGTTACAGAACTCATAAAAAAGGTCGGGGCTGACAAAGTAGTCGTATCCATAGATGCCAAAAAAGGAATGGTCTGCACGGAGGGTTGGATGGAGACGAGTGAACTGGAGGCCCTAGCCTTCGCCAAGGATTTGCAGAAAAAGGGCGTAAAAACAATCGTATATACAGATATAGCAAAGGATGGAATGCTTATTGGTCCTAATTTTGAGGAGCTTGCCAAACTGCAGGAGGCAACCCAAATGGATATAATAGCATCGGGAGGCATAGGGAACATAGAACATGTAAAGGAACTTGCCCAAATGGGTCTCTACGGGGCTATAACGGGTAAAGCTCTCTATGAAGGGACACTAAAGCTTGAGGAAGCCTTGGAGGTGTCCTCATGCTGACCAAAAGGATAATACCATGTCTTGATGTAAGAAACGGAAGGGTAGTAAAGGGAAAGAAATTTCAGGATGTTCAGGATGTTGAGGATCCGGTTGAATTGGCAAAATTTTATAGAAATGAGATGGCCGACGAACTGGTCTTTTATGATATAACGGCTTCAAATGAAAAAAGGGATATTTTCCTGAATGTAGTTGAAAAGACCGCAGAGCAGATAAATATACCATTTACAATTGGGGGAGGGATTCGCAGCGTTGAAGACTTCAACAAGGTTCTCAAGGCGGGAGCAGACAAGGTATCTGTAAATACGGCCGCTGTTTTGCGTCCCGAGCTTATAAGGGAAGCGGCTCTTAAATTTGGCAATCAGTGTGTTATGCTTTCAATGGATGTTAAATGGCTGAGAGACGGAAAATGGACAATCTATATAAATGGGGGAAGAGTGGATACCGGAATAGATGCCCTGGAATGGGCTAAAAGAGGAGTAGCGCTTGGAGCTGGCGAAATATGCCTAAATGCAATAGATTCCGATGGAGTAAAGGAAGGCTTCAGCATCGAACTTACAAGGCTTGTTTCCGAATCGGTTAATGTTCCGGTCATAGCCTCAGGCGGCGCGGGAAAGAAAGAACACTTTCTTGAGGTCTTTGAAAAAGGCAAGGCCGATGCGGCTTTGGCAGCCTCGGTATTTCATTACAAGGAAATAAAAATCGATGACCTAAAAGAATATCTTGAAAATAATGGGGTTCCCATGAGGAGACGATTGAAATGAAAATGGATGTGAAATTGAAGTTTGATGAAAAGGGGCTCCTTCCTGCCATAGTGCAGGACAATGCTACGGGGCAGGTTCTAATGCTTGCCTACATGAATGAACAGTCCATCGAAAAAACACTCGAAACGGAAACAACGTGGTTCTATAGCCGAAGCAGAAAAAGACTTTGGAACAAGGGCGAGACCTCGGGCAATATACAGAAAGTTGTATCAATCGATTATGACTGCGATGCAGATACCCTTCTTGTAAAAGTGGATCCGGCGGGACCGGCCTGCCATACGGGCAATACCTCATGCTTTTACAGAAGGCTTTACGAGTCTGAAACAATGGAAGTGCAGGAGGACATAATCGACAGGCTTGAAAGAGTCATAAAAGAAAGAAAAGAAGGCGATGATGAGAACTCCTACACAAGGTATCTTTTTAACAAAGGAATAGACAAGATTTTGAAAAAGGTTGGGGAAGAATCGGCTGAGGTAATAATAGCAGCCAAAAATGAAGGTACAGAAGAGCTTGTATATGAAGCTGCCGATTTAATATATCACTTAATGGTTCTTCTCGAGGAAAAAAAGACGAATATTAACGCCGTAAAAAGAGAACTTGCGGGAAGATTTAAATGATAGAGAAAACATTGGTGCTTATAAAACCCGACGCCTTTTCAAAAGGCAATATTGGGAAAATAATCTCGATATATGAAGCGGGAGGTCTTTCGATAGAAAGGGCCAAAGTGCTCATTCCCTCCGAAGAGATGCTGAAGCAGCACTACAGAGCGCATGCCGAAAAGTCTTTTTTTGATTCACTCATTGAATTCATGTCGAGTGGAAAGGTCATGGCTCTTGTAATAATTGGAGAATCCGCAGTCAATCGCGTTAGAGAAATAAACGGAGCCACCAATCCTGCCAATGCTGAGGAAGGCACCATTAGAAATCTATATGGAAGGGATATAGAGGCTAATGCCGTGCACGGCTCGGAAGATGCCAATGCTGCTAAAGAAGAAATAGGCATCTGGTTTGAATAAACCTGTTGCAAAACAAAAGCAAATTAGTTACAATGAAACCCGCAAAGAAAATATTTTGCGGGTTTTTTAGAGGGGGTATTCATATGAAAGAAACAAGACAAATGACACGTGCAGCTCTTTTTTTGGCTAGTTCAGTAATATTGGCGTCGCTTTTTCACATGAGCGGAATAGACGGGAAAATCTTTCTTCCAATGCACATTCCGGTTCTGTTGGCAGGATTTTTTCTTTCTCCTTTAATGGCTTTTGTAGTAGGACTGTTGGCGCCTTTTCTAAGTACATTGGTTACAGGAATGCCGGTACTTTTCCCGATAGCTATAATCATGTCGGTTGAATTGGGAATATACGGTCTCGTGACGGCGCTTATTTCAGGAAGTAAACGGCGAACTCCCATAATTGCACTTATTGTGGCGATGCTTGTGGGTCGCTTGGCGGCAGGGGGGATGGTATACATTTTAGTTCTTCTTTTCGGAGTGAAAATTAATCCATTAATTTATCTTCAGGGAGCTGTTTTAACAGGAATTCCGGGAATCGCAATTCAATTGCTTTTGATTCCCTTGCTTCTAAAGTATTTGAAAGCTAATAAAAGCTTATAAAAAATACTGCAAAATATTAAACTATGCTTATATGACCAACCTTGATATTTATTAAAATATTAAGGCATGGTTATATTTTTTTGAAGATGATTGTTTAAAATTGTCTGAAATGTTTAAATAGTTATGCATTAACTAATATTGAAAAAGTTAAATGATAATTAAATAAATTAATTTTTATGCTCGTAAACCTTGTGAAAAACACTCGGAATAATGTATACAAAAATCCCAAAATGCATAAATATGCAATATGCTTTATAATAAAACTATTATTAGTTATATATATAACAAGCTGAGATGCTTATTCGAGACTGCGAGGAGCCAATGAACTGACATGAATGGGTTTTTGGAGTTTTAAAGTGCATTGTTGTATGTTGAAAAGCTTGTATTATTATGCTATCTTAAAATAGTAATAATATATAATCTGAAGAAGGAATAAACGGTACATATAGAGAATATAGGTAAAGAGATATTTTTAGCAATATTCTGAATCAAAAGTGGTAATTTGTCGAGACCATGCCAAGTTAAGGGTTTTGACTGAATTATATATTTATTTTGTTCATACTAACATATTTTAAAGGAGGGGTTATTTAGTGGAAACTAAGCAAAGAGACAATTGGGGGTCCAGATTGGGATTCCTTATGGCAGCAGCCGGTTCAGCAGTTGGCCTAGGGAATATTTGGAGATTCCCATACATGACCGGAGAAAACGGTGGTGGCGCATTTATCATTATTTATTTATTCTTCGTATTGGTTGTTGG
>CAZTZB010000069.1:0-1917 GCA_964617505.1 uncultured Peptostreptococcaceae bacterium
GAGCCAAAGGGTGGAATCAAGAATGCAGAGGGGCTCGAACTTACAAGAAATGAAATAGACGAAATAGAAATAATGCTCGATGCGGCAACTATGGCGTCGAATGCCGAAATACATGAACCGGATGAAAACCATACAGGTTGGTACGCAATAGGGGATCCAACGGAAGCGGCTATGGTTGCGGCTTCAACGAAGCTTGGAACCCGCTCCCCCAATGAAGATGAGGAAAATCCTGAGCTATATGAGTTCAGCTTCGATTCGGTAAGGAAGCGCATGAGCTCCGTAAGACAATTTGGAGACAGAAAGGTTCTTACGATGAAGGGCGCTATGGATAGCGTGCTTGAGGTTAGCAACAGGATATATAGAAATGGCGAATCTCTTCCCATGACAGAGTCCGATAGAGAGAGCTTAAGGGAACTCAATGTTTCATATTCGCAAAAGGCTATGAGGGTTTTGGCCATTGCTTACAGGGAGCTAGGAAAAGACGAAAGCGACTATGTGCTTGAGGATATGGAAAGAAATGTAGTATTCCTCGGCCTTATGGCAATGACAGATCCCCCGAAGGAGGGGGTTCGCGAGGCCATGGAAAAAGCGCATGAGGCACATATCCGTACATTTATAATGACAGGAGACCATGCTATAACAGCCCAGGCCATAGGTAATCAGATAGCCCTTTCAAAGGACGGAAGTCCCGTAGAAGTGCTTACAGGGCAGGATCTTGACGAAATGGATGATGATGCGCTTAAAGATTTAATGGAACAAAATGAATCGCTCATATTCTCAAGGGTTTCACCTGAAAACAAGCTCAGAATTGTTAAAATACTAAAGAGCCAGGATCAGATAGTAGCCGTAACCGGTGATGGAGTAAACGATGCCCCCGCACTTAAAAGCGCTCACATAGGGGTTGCCATGGGCGGAATAGGAACAGATGTTTCAAAAGAAGCTGCGGATTTGATTCTCTTGGACGACAGCTATTCAACCATGGTGTATGCAATACGTGAGGGTAGAACAATATACAATAATCTCAAAAAGACCATATTGGCATCCCTAACGAGCAACGGGGCCGAGTTGTCGGTGGTGCTTCTTGGACTGATGGGTGTGGCTTTATTCGGATGGCCCATACCAATACTTGCCATACAGATACTGGCCATAGATCTTTTGGCGGAGATTCTTCCGCTTACGGCCTTAACATTTGATCCGGGTTCTAATGACATAATGACATCCCCGCCGAGAAGCCGAAATGACCACATACTAAGCAAGAAATCCATGACGGAGATTCTTTCACTGGGATTTGTAATGGGACTTTTGGGTTTCATAAATTTTGGGTTGTTTATTAATCGAATGGGCCTTGATATGACATCCACACATGAACTGTATGCCAGGGCGACAACCATTAGCTATTCAACAATAGTGGCATGCCAGTTCATGAATGTCCTTTCAAGAAGATACACATACGAGAGTCTTTTCAATTATACATTCTTCACGAATAAGAAAATGCTCCTTTCAATCTTATTTTCGATAGGGCTGACAATTGTAGCTATATATACGCCTTTCATAAATTCTTTCATAGGATTTGCTCCATTGTCTATTGTGGATTGGATATTTGTAGCGGGAGCCGCCATGGTCTTCCTTGCCGTTCATGAAACCATCAAGGCCTTCAGGAGAAGCAAACGAGCCTTAGAGTAGGACAGAGGGACAGGCACCTTGTCCGATACTTCATAGAATTTGCTCCCTTGTCGATTATGGATTGGACATTTGTAATGGGAGCCGCCATGGTTTTCTTGCTCTTCATGAAATTATCAAGGCTTTCAAACGAAGCGAACGAGCAGTAGTGGAGTCTGATTAGAAAAATAAAATAAAAACATCTATAGATAGAGGCCCTGCGAAAATAGCGGGGCCTCTATCAGACAGAGGGACAGG
>CAZTZB010000069.1:2017-9129 GCA_964617505.1 uncultured Peptostreptococcaceae bacterium
CTATAGATAGAGGCCCTGCGAAAATAGCGGGGCCTCTATCAGACAGAGGGACAGGGACCTGTCCGATAAAAATCGCATGGGTGTTGATATGATATCTGCGTACGCGCTGTATGCTAGGGCGACAACCATTAGCTATGCAGCCATAGTGGAATGCCAGTTCATGAATGTTCTTTAAAGAAGATACATATCGGACAGGTGCCTGTCCCCTTGTCCGATATAAATAAAAAGGAATGGAAGGCTAAAGATAGAATAAATAAAGCGGGGGGTGTTTCCTTAATGAGAGAGTTTAAAATAACAGATAAAAACGGTTTCCGTATTAGCTGCAGGGCGTGGGAAAGCGAGGGCGTTTATCCAAAAGCCATAGTTCAGATTCTTCACGGAATGGCGGAGCATGGGGGCAGGTATGGTGGCCTTGCCGAATTCCTGCTTGAAAAGGATATATTCACCTTCTCATCCGACCATAGGGGGCATGGGCAAACTGCAATGGACAACGGAAGCATGGGATACTTTGCGGACGAAAGAGGATGGGGAAAAGCAGTAGAAGACATCGGTCTGGTCAATAGTTCAATTAGGAATAAATATCCCGATGTGCCGGTTTTCATATTAGGACACAGCATGGGCTCCTTCATTGCGAGGGATTATATGCATGGCCATGAAGCAAATGGAGTCATTCTTTCGGGCTCGGCCTATAAAAACGAGTGGGAACTGATTCCGGCCAAGCTTCTCGCTGACGCGCAGAAGGCAATTTTGGGGAAAAAGGCTCCTGGGAAATTGCTTGACAAACTTTCTTTTGGAAGCTTCAATGATTCGTTTTCACCGAATAGAACGGCTTTTGACTGGCTAAGTCGGGATGAAAAGGAAGTTGACAAGTATGTAGAAGATCCGCTTTGCGGTTACGTATGCACTGTGGGATTCTTTGGGGACTTGCTCGAGGGTCTTATTAAGATAAATAGCAAGAGTTATATAGATTCGGGAATAAAGAAGGTTCCGCTTCTTCTTCTTTCGGGGGAAAATGACCCTGTGGGAAGAAACGGTAAGGACATCGAAACCCTTTTCGGTTTTTACAGAGGCTACGGATATGATGATGTATCTAGGGTTGTAGTGGAGGGCGCACGGCACGAAATATTGAACGAAACAAACCGGGACAAGACATGCGAAATTATATATGAATGGATAAGGGAAAGGAGCTAATGTCAATGAAAAAGTATGTGCTGGCGCTGGATCAGGGAACGACAAGCTCAAGAGCCATTCTGTTTGATAAATCCGGAAAAATTGTTTCCATGGCACAAAAGGAGTTTAAGCAATACTATCCCAAGCCCGGCTGGGTTGAGCAAGATCCCATGGAAATCTGGGGCAGCCAAAGCGGTGTGGTCAAGGAAGCCTTAGAAACGGCCGGCATAGATTACAGAGAAATTGATTCCATAGGCATAACAAACCAGAGGGAAACTACAGTTGTTTGGGACAGAAAAAGCGGGAAACCTGTTTACAAGGCAATAGTATGGCAGTGCAAACGTACAGCATCCATATGCGAAGCCCTTGCAGAAGAAGGATACGCAGAATACATACGCAGCAAAACGGGGCTTTTGCTCGATGCGTATTTTTCCGCCACTAAGATAAAATGGATTTTGGATAATGTTGAGGGAGCGAGGGAGAGAGCCGAAAAGGGAGAACTGCTTTTTGGCACAATAGACACTTGGCTGATATGGAACCTCACAAGGGGTAAGGTGCACGCCACGGATGTCTCCAACGCATCAAGAACAATGCTTTTTGACATAAAGAATCTCATATGGGACGAAGAGCTTCTACATGCACTAGATATTCCATCATCCATGCTCCCCAAAATAGTGGATTCTTCGGGCATAGCAGGATACGCCGACCCAATGCTCTTTGGAGGGGAAAGCATTCCGATTTCGGGCATAGCGGGAGACCAACAGGCCGCACTTTTCGGGCAGGGATGCTTCCGTATGGGGATGGCTAAAAACACCTATGGAACAGGGTGCTTCATGCTCATGAACACAGGTGAGAAGATAGTCGAATCAGACAAGGGTCTTTTAACTACGATAGCCTGGAGAAAAGAAGGAAGAACGCACTATGCCCTCGAGGGCAGTGTATTCATGGCAGGCGCAATAGTCCAGTGGTTGCGCGATGAAATGAAGCTTTTAGACAGCTTGTCAGAAAGCGAGCAGGCGGCGCTTAAGGTGGCTGACAACGGAGGGGTTTATCTCGTTCCGGCATTCGTAGGGCTTGGTGCCCCCCATTGGGACATGTACGCAAGGGGAATCATAGTGGGTCTTAGCAGGGGAAGCGGAAGAGATCATATAATAAGGAGCGCACTAGAGTCCATAGCGTATCAGACAAAGGATGTTTTGGAGGCTATGCAGTCTGACTCGGGAGTAATTCTAAAAGAACTGCGAGTTGACGGGGGCGCGGTGGAAAATGGTTTTATCATGCAATTTCAGGCGGACATCTTGGGTAAAAATGTTGTAAAACCCGCAATAAATGAGGCGACGGCCTTCGGAGCAGCTGCTCTTGCAGGGCTGGCAACAGGTTTTTGGGAAAGCGAGGAAGCCATTGAAGGAATGCTGAGGGCAGAGCGAATATACTATCCCAAGATGGAAAAAATCAATGCAGAGAAGTTTTACAGAGGATGGACTAGGGCTGTAGAGCGGTCCAAACGTTGGGAAGAGCTCTAGAGACTTTAGAATAATTGTTTCCAAATGTGTTTTGCGGGTTATAATGATAAAATAGGCAATATTGAAATCAGAAAACATCAAGAAAGATTAAGCGGCATTTGATTAATAATTATCAACCCGAGAAATGAAAGGAAGGATTATATGAAAATTAAGGTATTGGACATTGTTTCCGATGTACACAACGAAGGATATATAGACAATACGCTTGTCGATTTTTTAAGCGAAATTGAAGAGAAGACTGGTAGAACCTTTGAGCATGTAAAGCCGGAAGACTTTGAAGGCGAGGATTTCCATTTTATATTAATCAAGTCCGGAGGAACCGAAGGGGTATTCAAGGAATTCTATCAAAAATTGAAGCCGCCGTTTGTCCTTCTGACGAGCGGGATGCACAATTCCTTGGCTGCGTCTATGGAAATTGCATCTTTCCTGATAGATAAGGAACAGCAGGTAGAAATTATACATGGCGATGCCACCTATATTTCAAGACGCATAGAAGAAATGCTCAAGATAATGTCGGTGAAGGAAAGACTGAAAAGCATGCGCTTGGGAGTAATAGGGAAACCATCCGATTGGCTGATAGCAAGCGATGTTGATTACAAAAAAATAAAGGATATCTTAGGGATAACACTGGTGGACATAGGAATCGATGAGCTTCTCGGAAGCATAGGAGATTCGGAAAAGCTTCCTTTCGAGGAATTTAAGGAAATAAGAGGAAAGTCCTTTAACACTGAAGTCACAGAGGGGGCTCTTGCTATATATTCGGGGCTTAAGACAATAATTAAAAGGTATGATTTGGATGGATTCACACTCAGATGTTTTGATCTGCTTGAGCCGCTTGGAAACACGGGTTGCCTTGCACTTTCAATCCTAAATGACGAGGGTATTCCTGCAGGTTGCGAGGGGGACGTTCCGGCGCTTATTTCAATGACACTGTTGGGTTGTCTTACTGACGAACCGGTCTTTGTCGCCAATCCTTCAAGAATCGATGTGGGCAGCAATGAAATGGTATTTGCTCATTGCACCGTACCTATTAGCATCACGGAAGGCTATGAACTCGAGACCCATTTCGAGTCTGGAATAGGCATAGGAATAAGAGGCAAAATACCCGAAAGGGATGTCACAATCTTCAAGCTTTCAAGAAACGCGGACAGATATTTTGTTTCAAAGGGAAGGGTTTTGGAAAACCTTAGAGACCCTAATCTGTGCAGAACGCAGATTCATGTCAAGCTCGAAGAAGATGTAAATTACTTCCTTACAGGGCCACTTGGGAACCATCATTTGGTATGTATGGGAGACCATGTAGATTTGGTGAACACTTTTTTCCAATGGCTGTAAAAAACATTATGCTTGGTTTACAATAACATTACAAAGCGCAAAATCCGGAGCCCTAGGCCCCGGATTTTGCTATAATTGAAACATATAGAAATAAAGATTTTCGGGAGGAAAAATGAACAAAGGGTTAAGGTATTTTATTGCCGTTTTTTTGGCGGTTGGAATGTTTCCAGGTGCCGTTTACGGAGAATCAGGCATAGGTGTGGCAATTGACGGACAAAGCATCGACTTCGAAAATGAGCCGGTAATCGTAAACAGCCGCACGATGGTGCCGTTTAGGGAAATCTTCGAGTATTTTGATGCAAAAGTGACTTGGAATCCCGAGGAGAAAAGCGTTACAGCAGAGCAGGACGGAAGAATCGTCAATCTGTCCATAGGATCGAATCAGGCATCAGTAAACGGGGTTTTGACAACCATAGATTCGCCTCCTGTGATAATCGATTCAAGGACCTATGTTCCGCTTCGATTCATAGCCGAGGGACTCGATGCAGGGGTATCTTGGGATTCGAGGGCGAGGGTTGCATTCATCAACACGAATCCAAAGGTCAATCTGGGAGATTCATGGCAGAAAGTCGGTGAAAGACTCGGAGAGCCTTCGGTGTCTCTTCTGAGCCATTACGGATTCGATTGGTATGTTTACAATAAGGACTACGGTAATTATTATCAGGTTGGATATAGAAACGGAAAAGCCGTAGCGATTTTTACAAATGCTTCAGGGTATGAGCGAAACGATGGGTTTAAGCTGGGTCTGACCCAGGCAAAAGCGAAGAGCTATTTTGGGACTGCCATTTCCAGCATAATGAAGGGAAATACGTATTTTATGCTGCCGAATGGGCCCCATGATACATTCAAGACCGAAGGCAGTTACGTGACCTTGTTTTATGATGAATATGACAATCGCGTGGCTGGAATTTTTGAAATAACAGAAAATGAAGAAATGAATCTTGATGGATATTATGGAAATCAAACCGATCTACTGGGAAAAAGCTACGAGAGACAGATTTTCGAAATGGCAAACACCGAGCGCTTTAAGCGCGGTCTTTCGCCGCTTGTATGGAACCAGTCGGCCCATGACACAGCTCATGAGCATAGCGAAGACATGGCAGTGAACGGATACTTCTCCCATTACGATTTGTTTGGGCAGTCTCCATTCGATCGAATGAGCCATGCGGGGATAGAATATGAAAAAGCCGGAGAGAACATCGCGGCGGGAGAATCCAACGCCTTTTACGCCCATTACGATTGGATGAATTCAATCGGACATAGAACGGCCATATTGGGAGACTACGACTACATCGGTGTGGGCGTTGCCTTTGGGGGAAGCTATAACGCATACTTCACGCAGCATTTCATCACCTTTTAATCATTATATAGAGTATAAAAGCGCCACTTGGGGGCGCTTTTATTATATTAAATTTATGTTTCGTGTTTTAAAAGCTAAATGGACGGGGTATAAAAATGAAGAGTGATTGTTATGCATTTTATTCAACTTTTTTGCATGGCATTCTGACTGCTGCAAGCCGTTTGTGGCGGTTTTTTGTTTTTTGAAAGGCAGATAATTCCAAATGAAAGAATGAAAGGAAGTGGTTGTATTTGATAAAAAATAATGCTTCAGGCCGCTTTTTCAATAAAGCATAAATATGCTTTGACTAATGGATACGAAAAGGGCAAACTCGTCGAAAGGCGGGGACGCAAAGCCAAGAGTCCGTTCCACATGCTAATATTCACCTTTTCCATAGAATAAAACGCAAGGACAGTCTGGCTGCCGTAAATTGATTACGGCGGTTTTTTGTTTTTTTAGGAGAAAACGAATATTAAGAGAAAGGAAGTGAAATCATGAGGAAACTTTTATCTTTTACATTGATTTTGGCGCTTGTTCTTTCATCTGTTAGTTTTGCTTTTGCAGAACCAGACACGTGGGCTTTTGGAAGCAACGAAACGGGTAAGTTGCAAGCATATGACGAGTCGCAAAACAAGTGGCAGAATTCCAATATCAAAGGTTATAAAGAATTAGAATATGTTCCAATGCGGTATATATCTGATGATAAAAGCACCATGACGTATGCAATAGAATTTGACTATTATGAAAACGGGGATTCAAGCAGATATGGGTTTGACGATGTAAAATCAACGGTTGATTTTTATAATGGCAGCGGAACAAAGATACCTATGACAGACAAATATACTGTCAATCTTGACAAGTCGGAGGACTCAGGGTTAATGATTTTTACAATAACAATTACGGACGCAACGCCTTTGCCAAGTGTATTTGCCATGGCATTTGAAGCAAGACTTGCCGGGCCTGGGCAATCGAGTCAGTGGTCAGGGGCCAGCCTCCATGCAAGATTGCGTGCAAGCGGCAATAAGGAAGTCAGTATTGATACACCTCCCTACGGAACGCTTGAAGTGACTAAGGAATTTACAGGAGAGGAACGACCGGATTCAGGAGAGGTCGTGATTCAGTTTTCAGGCGACTATTATTATGAAATCACATTGAATGCCGGAAATTCCTGGCATGGCGTGATTCCAAATGTCGAGCCCGGGGAATATCTTGTATCGGAAGAATATCTTGGAGAGAATTGGAATGTTTCTTACAATCCTGAAACAGTTACAGTTAACGAGAAAGACACTTTCATTGTTACAGTTACAAACACCTACAATCCGCCGGTGACAACGACGGGAAGCATAACCTTCGTTAAACTTTGGCAAGACGAGGAGCCTGAATCGGGGTATATTTGTTTGAGGGTGGAAAATGAGGACTATCCATTCGCGAGAGTGAGATACGAAGAAGACTGGACAACAACAGTGGCGCTTCTCGAACTAGGAACTTACAATCTCGTTGAAGAAACATTGTTTGGCACACCAGAAGGGTCGAGCTACAATAAAGATCCGAATATGCCTTACAGCGTCACTCTGACGGAAACTACGCCGGATGCGACGATTTATATTACCAATAACTACAACCCGCCGATCACAACCGGTAGTGTATATTTTGAGAAAGTGTGGATCGACGAAGCTCCCGAAGGAGTTGACAGCGTAACAGCGCTTTGGACACCCGAGGGAACAACAGATACAGCATATGTAGCA
>CAZTZB010000070.1:0-9037 GCA_964617505.1 uncultured Peptostreptococcaceae bacterium
CTTCAACATAGAGCTTAAGTATCCTATCCTTCTTGAATATTTCTATATGGGTATCGATTGCCTTGCTGTCAGGGGTATTGTTTGCGTTTGATTCATGGATAGTGTTTGAGCTTAGCTCAGAGGTATTCTTTTCGTCTTTGCCCGTTTCGGGTGGGGTTTCCATGGCTGGTATTGTATCGCATGCTGAAAAGCTTATTGTCAGCATAACAATCGGCAAAATCAATCCGAAATATTTCTTTGATTTCTTTTTATTCATTACCAACACTCCTTTGGTGTTTGCATTTTTTTAATTATATCATTTATATATTTGAATGCTGGAGTATAGGATTTAAATTCGAGGCACTGTTTTATAGCATCAATAGCCTCAAGTATATGATTATACGGTTTTAAAATTGACAATGTAGTCTAGCGTTTGATAGTATAGAATAAATATTCGTATTGCAAAACGGGGTGAAAAACAATGGATTCTCAGCCAAAGGGGAAAAATATACAATCGATTCAAAGGGCTATAGATATAATAGCTTGTTTTGATGAAAACAATATAGAGCTAAGTCTTAACGATATAGCAAAATATCTTGAATTGAACAAGAGTACTGTTCACGGAATAATAAACACTCTTCACAACAACAGGTTCATACAGCAGAATTGCAATGGAAACTACATGCTTGGACAGGCTCTTTTCGATAAGAGCTTATTGGCTATGCAGGCAAGCAAGACAAGGCTTAGGACAATGAGCAAAAGCTATATGACCCGTATCAGCAACAAGTACAAGTGCACTACACATGTGTTTACCGTGAACGGCAATAGGCTTCATTTTCTTGACATGACAACCCCTGTTAATTCACACTACATATTCAGCGTAGCTCTAAGCAGTCAGATGCAGCTTTATTGCACCGCTTCTGGAAAGATACTGCTTAGTAGAATGAGCGTAGCGGAAAGGGATGAATATTTTCAGAACACAAAGATGCTTCCCATAACAGGAAAGACATTAATTAGCAAGGAGGCTCTAATTGCCAATACAAACGAAATAATCAAAAGAAACTATTCGATTGAGGATGAAGAAGCCGATGAGGGTTGCTTGTCCATTGCAGTGCCTATATTAACGAAGACGGATATTCTAGTGGGAACGCTGAGCATATCGGGGGCCGATGTTAAGATTAGAAGCAGGATTGAAGAAATAGCGGAAGATCTTCAGAAGGTGAGTAAAAAACTAACAGAGGATTTATTTTAATTCTAAAGATAATTCAATAAGTTTTATAGATTAAAGAGAGTCTGCGCATTTTATTGCGTAAAGGCTCTCTTTTTGACATTACCGCATGTTTATAAAATCATTTGCAGAATTATGCGAAAAATCAGTCTGCCGTTTGACAATGTCATAAAGCATTGCTTTATGACGATTTTCAATTGACGGCAAAATGCATATGCAGTTATACTTTTGTTAAGAATTCGACAAGGTTCGACAAATTGACTTAAAAAATGAAAAGGAGTGGTAGTAATGAAGAATAAACCTGTTTGTTATGTTCCTGAAAGAATAATACCCGAGGTTTACAGCGGGACGCCAACTTTCTTGGGACTTCCTAAAATATCTAAAAAAGAAGAACTTGAGAATTTTGACATAGTTGCAATGGGTGTTCCATGGGAGGGTATCTGTACATGGGGATCCTATACTGATTGTGAATTGGCAACGAAGACCATCAGGGCTGCATCGGCAAGGTACGGAGGGTACATGCTCGATTACGATGTAGACATATTTGACTATTTTACTGGAGGAGACTACGGTGACACAGTCGTTCAAAATGGAAATTATGATGTTACCTTTAATGGAATAAGAGAAAAATTTGGAGAGATCATGGATGCCGGCAAGTTCCCGGTAGTATTCGGAGGCGACCATTCAATCTCAAATCCTCTTATTGAAGTATTCGCAGAGAAGTACAACGGAAAGATTGGAATCATACATTTTGACGCTCATATGGACAATATGCCTGGCTTTGGAGAAGAAAAACTGGCTAGATGTTCACCTTTCCATAGGGTATATGAAATGGAAAACATAGACATAAAGAATCTTGTTCATATAGGTCAAAGAGGACCAAGGAATCATCCTGACGCGTTAAAGAATGCTGCCAAGTATGGAGCTACTGTAATAACTGGGATGGAAGTCAAGTTAAACGGCTGGAAGGAATCCATAAAGAAGGCCATCGAAATTGCAAGCGAAGGAACAGAGGCAATTTATGTAACTGTATGTTCCGATATTTTAGATATTGCCAACAACCCCGGAGGACCCCCCGATCCATGCGGCATGACATCGTTTGAATTGGCAATGATGCTGCATGAATGCGGCAAAGCCAAGACAGAGGCATTCGACTATGTGGAGATTTATCCGCTTGAAGACAAAGCTAACGTGTCTTCACACACTGCCGTATGGATGACCCTCCACCTTCTTGCAGGAGTAACGAAAAGAAAATTCAATCTCTAGGAGGCAACAATGAATGAGAAAAGGATAGCTCTTATAATTCCCCATACTGACACTACGCTTGAGACGGATCTTCAAAAGAATCTGCCAAAAGATTATATATTGCACACGCATAGGATATGGCTTGACGAGGTCGGAGAAGAAGCTGAAAAGAGAATGGTGGATGAGGAATTGCCAAAGGGCTTGACTTTTCTTAAAGGCATAGCGGAGTTTGATGCGGTTGTATTCGGATGCACGTCTGCATCGGCCGTATACGGTGTAGAGGGATTAAGGCGTCTCGAAGCATTGATTTCAAGCGAAATGAATTGCAGAGGCATTAGCGCTTTCGGGGCTGTACTGGATCAAATAAACCGAAGATGTCCCGAAAGGATTTCCCTTATCACGCCCTACACTAAGCAGGTAAATGAATTTATGGTAAAAAGTCTAAATGAGTTCGGGGTTGAGGTATCCTTTCATCAAGGTCTGGGTTTGACTGATGACACAGATATTTCAAAGGTAGAACCCGAAACTATTTTGAACTTGATAGAAGGCTGCAAGGAAGAAATAAAGGCAAAAGGTGATTTGTTATTCGTTTCATGTACTAATTTCAGAGCCATGGAGATTAGGGAAGAAATTGAAGCTCTATTGGAAATGGATGTAGTAACCAGCAATCATAGCATATTTGACTGGATCGTTTCGTAATTGGACACCCTATAAAAGGGGAAAAGGAGTACTGATATGGAAAAGAATCTGCAAAAGAAGTATACCTTTAAAGACAAGATGAAGGCCATGGGGCCTGGAATCATCATTGTTGGATCATTCCTGGGACCTGGCACAGTCACCACGGCCACCAGAACAGGAGCAAGCTTTGGATACGCACTTCTATGGACCATCATATTTTCAGTAGTAGCAACAATCGCGCTTCAGGAAATGTCGGCAAGACTTGGAATTATAACTCAAAAGGGACTGGCGGAGCATATAACAGACATATTTGAGGAAAATCCGCTTATGAAGAAGATTGCCATACTGTTTGTTGGAGGCGCCATAACTCTGGGAGGCATAGCGTACATGTCCGGAGACCTTCTGGGCACTTCGCTGGGAATATCAAACCTCACAGGCATTCCCACAAACTTAATAGCACCTGGCATCGGCATAATAATACTCATTTTGCTTAATGCAGGAACTGTAAAATGGCTCGAAAAAATACTTGGATTTTTGGTAGTTACAATGGTTACGGTTTTCGTAGTCACAATGATTGTAGTAAAGCCCGACATCGGCGAAATGATGACAGGTTTGCTTCCTAGAGTTCCAGAAGGTGCCCTCATGTATTGTGTTGCCTTAATTGGAACAACAATTGTTCCTTACAATCTTTTCATACACTGCACAAATGCTAAAAACAACTGGAACAAGCCTGAAGACCTTGTGCTTTCAAGATGGGACACATATGTTTCAATCATAATTGGTGGTCTCATAACGGCAGCCGTAATGATTACTGCCGCAACTGTAATGAGAGGCATGACAGTCAACTCGGCTGCGGACATGGCGGTTCAGCTCGAGCCGACACTTGGCGCATTCGCAAACATCTTCATGAGCATAGGCCTATTCGCCGCAGGATTTTCATCGGCAGTAATTACGCCTCTTGGAGTATCTTATGTTCTTGGAGGACTCCTGGGATGGAAATTGGATAAGAGCGATAAGAGATTCTTCTACACAAATGTCGGAATCCTGGTTTTGGGAATATTCGGTGCTGCTACAGGTTTCAACCCGCTTACAATTATCATAATGGCACAGGCACTAAACGGAATATTCCTTCCGGTCATAGTCATATTCCTGGTATACATCACATGTTCAAAGAAGGTACTTGGCGAATATGCAAACAGTCTATTTATCAATATAGTTGGAATTGCAATCAGCATAATAACCCTAGTCATAGGCGGAAGCAGCGTAATCTCAGTCTTCAAATCGCTTATGGGATAGATTGATCCATATAAGAACTTGGACGAAAACATTATTAATCAGAGTTAAGAACTTATTCCTCGGTTATTGTGTGTTTCATACAGAATTAATCGAGGAATGGGTCTTGACCCATTCCTTTTAAAATGCGGGGAATGAAGCAAATTTAGAGGGAGTTTAAATATGAAGTATAATTTTGATGAAATCATAGATAGAAGAAACACCGATTCTGTAAAATGGGGATACAATTTTATAGAAAATGAATATGGCGACAAGGATCTGCTCCCACTCTGGATTGCGGATATGGATTTTGTTTGCGCAAAGCCGATTCTGGAAGCCCTTGAAAAGAGGGTAATGCATGGGATATTCGGTTACAGCCAAGCGGGTGAAGCATTTTACAAGGCTGTAATTGACTGGAATAAAAAAAGGCATGGACTAGAAGTTGATAGAGACTGGATCGTTTTTGTACCTGGCATTGTTCCGGCTATAAAATATGCTATAGAAACATTTACAGAGGCCGGAGACAAGATTGTAGTTCAAAATCCAGTGTTTGAGCCGTTTTCAAGGGCAATAAAAAACGGGGGTTGCGAGGTGGTACACAACCGTTTGAAATGCGATGACGGGTTTTACACTATGGATTACGATGACCTCAGAGAAAAGACAAGAGATCCCAAGGTCAAGCTAATGATTCTGTGCAGCCCTCACAACCCTGTGGGAAGAGTATGGAATAAGGAAGAGCTAGAGAAAGCTGGTGCAATTTGCCTGGAAAATGGTGTCATTATGCTCGTAGATGAGATTCATTCGGACATCATAATGAAGGGTTACAGGCATGTACCTTTTGTAGGAGTCGCTGAAGAAATTGCGCAGAATGCAATAGTGTGCGTTTCTCCAAGCAAGACCTTTAACCTTGCAGGCATGCAGGCAGGGAATCTGATTATAAAGAATGAGACCCTTCGAGTGGCTTACCAAGAAATGCTCGATAAGAATAGCGTAGGCTGGACAAACCCCTTTGCAATAACATCTCTGATCGCGGCATATAGTGAGGGAGAGGAATGGTTTAGCCAGGTAATGGATTATCTTGAGGGCAACGTGGATTTCATGGAAAGTTTCATTAATGAGAGAATGCCGGAGGTCGGCTTTAGGAGACCGCAGGGGACATATCTGGCTTGGCTTGATTTTGCTAGATTTGTAAAAACAAATGGAGAACTCGAAGACCTCATGCGCAAAGGGGCCGGAGTTGCCCTAGATGAAGGACATCTCTTCGGACCAGGTGGAGAGGGATTTGTGAGGGTTAATTTCGCATGTCCAAGATCGGTGCTTGAGGAATGCTTAGTCAGAATGGAAAGGGCAATACGATAATAAGCGTGCGAAAGAAAAGGTCAAAAGGGTGAATGTAAAATAATATAAAGCAGGGAGCGACCCTGTAAAAGAGGAGAGCCATTATGTTTAAAAATATCCAGGAAATGATTGATTATTGCAAAAGGGAAGAGGTTAAAACTATTGATTTTAAGGTTGTAGACCTTTCCGGAAGATGGCACAGACTTTCGATAACATCAACTAAGTTAAGCCCGGACATTATGGAAAAAGGAATAGGATTCGACGGATCAAGCTACGGATTCCTTACGGTTGAAAAGTCCGACATGGTCATGATGCCTGATGTTACAAGTGCATATATCGATAAGTATAGAAGAAACAAAACACTAGTCGTGATAGCTAACATCTATGAAATCAAGAATGGCGAGATTGTAAGATTTGAAGATGATCCGAGATATGTTGCCGAAAAGACTGAGAATTTCATGAGAGACAGTGGCATTGCAGACACATGTCTTTTAGGACCGGAATTTGAATTCTTTGTGCTTGACCATGCATCCTTCAAAACAACAAACGCCCATATGGAGGTTAGACTCGATTCTACACAGGCAGAGTGGAACATGGGAAATAAGCAGGGTAAGAATTTAGCAGTTTCTGTACCAGCTCACGGCGGGTACCATTTGGATTCACCCTATGACAGCAGCTATGAGTTTAGGAATGAAGCATGCCTTCAAGCCGAGGAGATAGGCATCCCCATAAAGTACCATCATTCCGAGAACGGTGGACCGGGACAGGTTGAAATAGAGGTAAACTTTGCCGGAATAAGAGAGGTTGGAGACAGCGCGCTTAAGCTCAAGAATTTGCTTAACAATTGCGGACTTGAGTTTGGCAAAACTGTTACATTCATGCCAAAACCTTTTGTTGACGAGTGCGGAAGTTCTATGCATGTGCACATGATGCTAAACAAAGACGGTGTGAATTTGATGTATGATAAAGACGGCTATTCGGGATTGTCTGAATTGGCCCATCATGCAATTGCGGGCATACTTACCCATATTGACGCAATAACCGCCATTGCCAATCCTTCAACTAACTCCTACAAGCGCCTTGTTCCGGGGTATGAGGCTCCGATAAGCGTATGCTTTGGTACATCCAATAGGAGCGCTTCAATAAGGATTCCGGGATATGCGATAAGCCCCGACGAGAAGCGGTTTGAGCTTAGGTCGCCTGATGCAACGAGTAATGCATATTTTGCTTTTTCAGCAATAATGATGGCAGCCTTTGATGGAATTATAAACAAGATTGACTTTGCGCAATTTGGGCCATACGACGTAAATCTGTATGCATTGCCGGAGGATGAGCAGAGCAAAATTAAATCGCTCCCTACCTGTGTACTTGATGCGGCGGCCGCACTTGAAAAAGATAAGGAATTTTTGCTGAGGGATGGTGTATTTACAGAGAATATAATTAAAAACCACATAGCAAGAATACGAAGTGATTTTTATAAAGTGAACAGGATGCCTCATCCAATAGAATTTGAAATGTATTTCAACGCTTAAATTAATCATTTGACAAACACAAACAAAAAGCCCCCGGTACCTTTGATTCGAATCAAAGGTACCGGGGGCTTTTTGTTCTTGCTATTGCTCTTGTTGCATTTTTCTTGATAATAAAATTCCGAATAAGCATAGAGCTATGATGAATCCAAAGATGGTAAGATAGCTTTTTAATATATCTAGAAGTGCTCCTGAAGCAAGAACGCCAACTATGGCTCCTATCCCGTAGGCTGTGAAAACGACCCCGTAATTCTGGCTGTAGTGCTTTTGACCGAACAGGGAGATTGTAGCTCCTGGGGCTATTGCAAGCCATCCGCCTAGGTT
Source organism: uncultured Peptostreptococcaceae bacterium (assembly GCA_964617505.1). Taxonomy (GTDB): domain Bacteria; phylum Bacillota; class Clostridia; order Peptostreptococcales; family BM714; genus BM714. The sequence continues at coordinate 7,594 of CAZTZB010000070.1, forward strand.
AAACCAGAATATTGAGAAGGAAATTGCAAATAAGGTGGAACTGCCTCCGCTTGAAAATATCATGAGACCTGCGGCGAGAATTATCAAAACATATGAAGTTTTCATTGCCGTTGCAATTGATGTGCGGTCGGTGAGCCAACCAAAGACTGGTCGACCTATCCCATTGAATATGGCGAAAAGCGGCAACAAAGTGTATACGGTTTTGGGAGGAAGGTTTGAAAATCCTACGCCTGCGCTGCTGGTCATTCCAATCATCATGAGGCCTATCATTGAACCTATCAGGAAATTGATGTATAGAGGTTTGAAAGCAGCAGAATGAATCATTTGAGTTGTGTCCATGCCTCCACCAATACCTGTGGAATCTATTTTTCCAACTTCTTTTTCATCAATCTCAGGGGGGTAGGATAGAGGCAATGACAAAATGGGAAGCAGAATGCCAAATGAAATCCCCAAAACCATAAAGGTTTTCATTGCGCCGATTGATATAATTAGACTTCTTGCTATGGGAGCTGTTACAAGTGGCGAAAGTCCGAAACCCACAAGAACGAGACCTACGGCAAGACCCTTGTTTTCAGGGAACCATTTGGCCGCAACAGCCATGGGAACTCCGTAGGCTATTCCTACGCCGGTTCCACTCACTACTCCATAAAAGAAGGTGAAAGCGTATATGTTTGATGCAAATGATGATGCAATCCATCCCCCTGCTATGAGGCCTGCTCCAAGCGTGATTATCAGGCGGGGACTATAGCGGTCAATGTATCTTCCGGAGATAAACATGAATAGTGCGTAAAATGCAAGAGAAGTCATGTAAGGTAGACCGCTAAGCGTTGAGCCAATGTCGTAAAGTTTTTCTATGTGAAGCCTGAAAATACTCCATGAATAAACGGTTCCGAGACACATCATTATAAGAAGACCCAGTAGAACATATAAATTTTTTCGTGATGCATTTGATTTTGCTGAAATGTATGGGTTGTTGGACATGTTTTTCCTCCTTGCTAAGTATTACAGTTCTGTCTTGCTGCCTTCCCTTTTGTACAGGTATATTGAAAATGCGGAAGCCAATACATTTGCGACTACTATTATGCTGTATGCAATGAACCATAACCATCCTACAGGAACAGCTCCGACTGCTTCATATCTCAAATAGAGATATATTGAAATCAGAAACATGTAAATTAGAATCGAAATATAGCTGTATGAGAGTGCTTTATACTGAAAGTAAAGATTGTTTTTCTTGCTCATATCGAAAAGATTGTTTCTTTTATAATATAATCTTAGAAATGCATCCCCAACAAAGCCTATCATAAAAAGGATGGCAAGCAATATTGTTTTAGTGTTATTGTCGCTAAGTGTATCATGGGACGCGTTTGAAAAGAATATGGATAAAAATGTTATACCAACGAACGACCATAAAGATAGATGTAAAACGGAAAAATTCAATCTT
>CAZTZB010000071.1:0-8897 GCA_964617505.1 uncultured Peptostreptococcaceae bacterium
AGTCCGCGTGAGTCAGGTTAGCCATTACTCCTGTTGCAATAGCTTCTTCACCTATATACAAATGAACAAAGCCCGGGACTTCTGCCTTCAAAGAAAATTCTTCTATACGCTTTTCAAATGCCCTTATCTTGTACATCGTGGTATAGAAATTTTCTAAAAGCTCCTTCTTAACCATTGTGACACCTCCTGTTATATCCTTTATTCCTCAATTTCCTACCCTTTTGTATTTATGCAACTTACATGCCAAGTAGTTTGAAATGGCAATCTTTTTTTTATTTGTGTCTTTTCAATGGTTTGAACCCCACATTTCTTCTTCATCTTTCCTGCCTAACTTCTTAATGAAAAATCCGCTTGTTCATGTTTTGAACATTTTTCAACTTGTCATCTTCAATCCTTGTGTTTTCAAGCGTTTTACTTATATGTTCAAAATTTTAGCACTGCTCAATATATGAACATCTTGTTTGTTTAAAGATCTAGTTTATATTTTTCGATTTTATTATAAAGAGTGTTTCTGCTTATATCTAAAACTCTGGAAGTCTTAGATATATTTCCCCCAAAATGATTGAGAGTTCTTTCTATTATGCTCTTTTCCATTGCTCCAATAGTTATAAATTTATCGTTTTCATAAGAATCATCGCTTTTCTCCTTCTTTAGAGCCAAGTAAGATTCAGGAAAATATTCTATACTTATTTCTTTCCCTTTGCAGATATTTATAGCCCTCTCTAAAAGATTTTCCAGTTCCCTTACATTTCCCTTCCATTCATTAGCCTCAAGTATTGAAATTGCTTCTTCAGTTATTCCCTCAACATTTGTACCCAGCCTCTTGTTTATCTTTTCGATCAGATGCTCGGTTATCATCCTTATGTCCGAAACCCGTTCTCTAAGTGGCGGTATATTTAATGTCAGCACATTCAATCGATAATATATATCCCATCTAAAATTATTTAGTCTGCACTCTTCTGCCAATATTTTGTTGGTAGCAGAAATTATGCGAACATTAATATTAAAAACAGTATCTCCTCCAACCCTTACCACTTTTCTATCTTGAAGAACCCTCAAGAGTTTCGCTTGGGTTCCTAGTGGCATATCTCCAATTTCATCAAGAAAAATGGTCCCACCATCGGCAAGCTCGAATTTACCCGGTCGACCTCCCTTTACGCCACCAGTGAAAGCACCTGCCGAGTATCCAAAAAGCTCGCTTTCGATTAATTCTTTTGGAATTGCAGCGCAATTTATTGCTACAAATGGCCCGTCACTTCTATTGCTCGCATTGTGGATTGAGTGTGCAAATAGTTCCTTACCCGTTCCGCTCTCACCTTCAATTAATATACTTGACGAACTCTTGGCTGCAATCTTTGCTATTCTTTTACACTCCTTGAGTTTTTCATCATTTCCTACCAAATCATCAAAAGTAAAATTAGCCTTTGCTCCAACCATCTTATTCACTATTTTCGTTACATATTTAATTTCCTTGAAAATATCTATGACTCCGGTTATATTTCCATCCTCATCCCTTATGGGCGTTGCTGTCTTAAGTAGATGCATCTTAAGGCCCGCTACATTCTCCAAAATATATTCCTTGTCTTTGTATCCTTTTCCAGTCTTAAAAACATTCATAACCACCGGTTCAAATGGCACCAAATCTTTAATGTGCTTTCCAACACTATTCTTCTTATCTATGCAAAGGATACGCGCACCCCTTTCATTAATATAGGTTACGACACCTTCCCTATCCAATGTAATAAAGCCTTCATTTATGCTCTCCACTATCACGTTCTGGTACTTGCTCTGTTCATTAAGCAAACGCGTTTTGCGTTGATTTTTTATTTGATTTTCAATGCCTCTTGAAGAGGCAAGAACCATTCCTAGAAGGGCCTCTCTTCTTTCCGGGTTAAATTCCGTTATGCATATTACCCCTAGAATTTCATCTTCAAATTTAATAGGCGCCGCATAGCACGACAAATGCCTGTGCGTCGGATTTTCATGTTCTTCGCCGCAAATTTGAACAGGTTCGCCTTTTTTTATGGCCATAGTTATTGCCGTATTGCCAACACAATTTTCTGAAAGAATGGCATCCTTGACGAAATTCAGTTCTTTTTTCGATTTTCTTACTATATAATCTCCGCCAACAATTTCTGCAACCCTCGCATGCCTGTCAGTTAATACGATTACATAATCCTCTCCATCTATGAATGACATTAGATATTCAAAGAATATTTTACTGTTTTCAAGCAATTCCCTATTGTCGATAACAATATCCTTACTCTCTTCAGAAAACATAGCAACAGCATTTTCGGCCATAAAAATTACGCCTCCTTGTTAATAATTGCACGATTAATTAATTATAATTTAAACGTATAGAGTTTATTATAGCAACTTTACGAATATTTGCAAGAGTTTCATCCCGAATCGGCATAAATATGTTCATGTTTTGCACAAAAACGCTTATTTTGCATGATTTTAGTTTTATATATTCATTTTATTAATAGCAAATAGTTTGCAAAAAAAAGAAAGACGCTAAAGCACTCGCGCTTCAACGCCTTTCAATATGAAAAGGATTAAACAGTGGTTTTCAGAATAAAATTATTATTTTACGCCCGTTGTTACATAATGCAAAAGACTATCAACATTCATGCCTTCAATTCCAAGTGCAGCAGCATTTCTTCCATTCTTTCGGAATTCCTCGCCCATCATGAATTCCCCAAGGTCGATTATAGTTTCAACCATGTCTTGTCTAACTCCAGCTACCCTGCCAAGTTCGGCAAGAGGTACGAGGCTCATTGGAACATCTTCAAGGATATAACGGGTTCGGAGAGTCTTCTGACCTGAAATATCTGCATATGCTTTTGTATTCTTAACGGCTTCTGTAAGAGTTTCTCCCTTTGCAGAGTAAAGCTCTTCATACCATTCCAGCATGCTTGTAAGGTTAAGATTATATTTTTTGCCTAGGTCAATCCTTGCAGCATCCATCTTCTCTACATATGCCCCTATTGAAGGTGTGATCCCATCGTAATAATATAGCCAATCCCTGCCTGACTCAATCTGAGCGACATTTAAGAGTGATGGTGTTGGATGCATCATGCAGTTAAGGTTCTCAAAGCTAGTTTCAAGAACATTTTTTCCTGCAAACATTTGCGGGAATGCCGGATTTAATATGTCAAGCAAATCTTTTGTTTTGTTTGATGGCATTGCAGCAACCATCAATTTCTCTTTTATTCCAAGAATAGATGCCGTTCCAAATTTGGGACTTCTGGCCGCATACAGCAGTGACATGGCCTCTGCTATAACTATATCAGCCTTGCAACCTTGGTCGTCAAGCACTTTTCTAACTTCGAGAGAACCACAGGTTGCCCCAGGATGAATGAATACAAATTGTCCGTCCACAAGATAAGGAGCCATCTTAGTTGCTATATCCTTATGGTAGAGCGCCGGGGCTACAATTACAATAATATCGGCTCCTACTACTGCTTTGCCCATATCCATCGTTGCGAATTCAACCTTGCCAAAGCCATCTACAACTCCGCCATCAAATTGAATGCCCCCTTGCTTATTGATTACGTTTACATTTTCTTCCTGGACATCATAAATCCTTACCGGAAAGCCCATGGTTCCAAGATGTCCCGCCATGGATTGTCCGCCGTTGCCCCCGCCTATTATACTCCAAACTGTTTTATTCATGTTTTAAACCCTCCTGTTTATGTGCTATTGCCCTACATTATTGATTAAAAAAAACTTTGCTTTTATTTATACAAGGGAGAAGGGCGCCGAAGTTTATATCGCTTCATCGCCTTTAACTCTAAAAGGATTAAATAATGATTTTTAAAATGTATTACTGTTTCTTACCCGTTGTGACATAATGCAAAAGATCTTTAACGTTCATTCCAACGATTCCAAGAGCCTCGGCGTTTCTGCCGTTCTTTCGGAATTCCTCGCCCATGAGAAATTCGCCTAGGTCAATCAATGTCTCGACCATGTCGAGCCTTACACCTGCAACCTTTCCAAGCTCTGCAAGAGGAACTAGGCTCATTGGAACATCTTCAAGGATATACCTAGTTCTAAGTGTCTTCTGACCTGAAATATCCGCATATGCCTTTGTATTATTCACGGCCTCGGTAAGCGTATCACCTTTTGCGGAATACAGTTTAATATACCAATCCAATATATTTGTAAGTTTTAAATTGTATTTCTTGCCGAGTTCCACTCTGGCAGCGTCCATTTTTTCGACATAGGCTCCGATTGAAGGCGTAATTCCATCATAATAGTATTTCCAATCCCTGCCCGATTCGATTTGCGCAACATTCAAGAGAGAAGGACCCGGGTGTACCATGCAATTGAGGTTCTCAAAGCTGGTTTCGAGAACATTCTCGCCGGCATACATTTGTGGAAAAGCCTGATTCAATATATCAAGCATTTCTTTTGTTTTGTTTGAAGGCATTGCCGCAACCATCAATTCCTCTTTTATTCCAAGAATAGTTGCCGTTCCAAATTTCGGGCTTCTGGCCGCATATAAAAGAGACATTGCTTCACCTATAACGATATCAGCCTTGCACCCTTCATCATCAAGCACTTTTCTAACTTCGAGAGAACCGCAGGTTGCTCCCGGATGAATGAATACAAATTGTCCGTCTACAAGATAAGGCGCCATCTTAGTTGCTATATCCTTATGGTAAAGTGCAGGAGCAACAAATACAACGATATCTGCTCCGACAACGGCTTTCTCAATGTCCATAGTTGCAAATTCAACCTTGCCGAAGCCATCTACAACTCCGCCTTCGAATTGAATTCCGCCTTGCTCGTTTATTACATCAATATTTTCCGCTTTGACATCATACAATCTCACTTCAAATCCCATTTTCCCCAAATGGCCAGCCATTGATTGTCCGCCGTTTCCTCCGCCTAAGATGCACCAAACCGGTTTTTTCATTTTAACTCCCCCTTAGTATGTACTATTGTCCTACATGTTGGATTAAAATTTTTTACGCATTTTTCATAAGCGCTCTTATTTTCTTTAGTTTTTATTATTTTTATATAACAATGGCAATTCTTTTAATTTATTCTTTGTGCTCCTTGAGAATTCTCATCGCCCTCATTATATGCATTTGCATCACTTTTTTTGTCTCTTTTGGTTTTTTTTCTTTGATGAACTTAATCATCGAAACATGTTCTTTAAGTTCAAGAATCAACTCTTCATTGCTTTTATGAGCCATTATCAGCTCGGCTCTTTGTGCCGTAAGCTCATTCGAAATCGAGCTCAAAAACCTTTTCATTATTTGATTCTTTGAGCAATCCGCCACCTTCATATGAAATTTGAGACCGTTTTCAACTCTATATGCACCCTTTTTAATCCATTCTTGCGTCTCTTTTTCTATAACCGACAATTCCTCTATGTCTTTCGGCGTAGCTCTTATGGCTGCCAGATATGCAATATCTCCTTCAATCATTATCCTAGATTCCATAAGGTCTATAGTGTAATCGTCGCTTTTCATCATCTTTATTAGATGCATTATTTCAATTCCGCTTTTGGCACCATCACTTATGAATGTACCCTTGCCATTTAACGTATGTACAACATCAATCAATTCCAAGGACTTTATCGCTTCCCTTACACTATTCCTGCTCACTTCAAACTGCCTAGCAAGCTCGGCTTCTCCGTCTATACGGTCGCCCGGATTTAAGTGTCCATCGGATATACCGTCCATTATTTGATTGACTATTTCCTCATGTATCGTTTTTCTGACAAGAGGTTTTATCATATATACCATTCCCTTGTATTTCTTTTTTATCACATACTGGAAGCGGCGGCGCTGCGCCGCCGTTTCCAAGATATGAATGAGGAATTATCCCCTAGGAAGACAAATTATTATTTTCCTGTTACTTTATCAAAGAGTTCTGTTCCGTATTCTTCTTTTATTTCAGGCCATACTTCAGCTCTAACTTTTTCTGCAAATCCGGCAAGCTCTTCAGGAGTAAATTCGTAAACCATTGTACCGTTATCCTTGAGTCCTTGCTCAAATTCAGCAGTTTCTGATTCGGCTAGAGGCCATCTTTCTGTTTCCATTTTTTCTGCAGCTGCCATAATTGCTTCTTGCTCTTCAACTGAAATGTCATTCCATACATCCATGCTCATTTGCAACCACCATATTTCAAAGTGGTCATTTACAGGCATGTAGTATTTTGTAAGGTCTCTAAAGCTTGAGTAGTATCCCTCTGCTCCAGATCCGATGGCTCCATCTACTATTCCTGTTTGCATTGATGTAAATGCTTCCGAATATGCTATTGGAGTAGCAATGAATCCAAGAGATTTTGCTGTCAATTCATATGATTTTATAGCTGGAACACGAATCTTCATTCCCTTGTCGCCTGTATCTCTAGGGTTACTAGGTTCAGAGACCAATGCTACCCCACCAAAGTATTTGGGGTATCCAGCCAAAAGCTTGATGCCTTGCTCAGCAAACATTTCTTCTGTAGCATTCGTAAGTACGCTGCCTTTCTTGTACATTTCTCTTGCTTCATCCCATGTTGCGCAAAGGTAAGGAGCACTTGAAAGTCCCATTGCCTTGTCTACACTTGTTCCGGCCGGAGCCAATTGCATTTCGATGTCTCCCATTCCAACTCTTTCTTGCACTACTGTGTAGTTTCCAAGTTGGCTGGCAGGATAAACTTCAACTGTAAGATTGCCATCTGTGGCTTCTTTTAAATCGGCTACAAACTTTTGCACGTCTACATCCGTAGATGTATCTTGAGGTCTTACATGCCCAATTTTCCAAGTTCTTTCAGTAAATGCCGGAGCATCTGCCCCTGCAACCTCTTCTTCGCCGCCTCCACAAGCGGCTAAGCTTAATACCAGTGAAAGCACCAGTGCTAAAACCATAAATAATTTTCCAAATCTTTTCATTAATTACTCCTCCTCTTTTTATGATAATCCCATCATTGTCGGCAAGGTCATTGAGAGAGCCGGCCAGAAAGTCGTAAGAAATACGATTGGCACATATCCCAAAATCAGGAATACCATAGTCGGCTTAAGTATCTCGCTGAACTCACATTTTCCAATCCTCATGCCAAGGTACAAAATACTGGCGTAAGGAGGTGTTACACCACCCATTGCAAGATTTACTCCCATGATTGCTGCGAAGTGAACAGGGCTGATTCCGAGCTGAAGGACAAGCGGCAATAGTAACGGAGCTACTAGAATCATGCCTGTTACATCGTTTACAATCATTCCTACCAGAAACAGGAATATGTTTATGATTATCAGAAGTATAACCTTGTTCTGAGTAATGTTAAACAAAAGTTCAATTATTGCCTGTGGCACTCTAAGCAAAACATAGGTTTGGCTTAGCATAAGCGTGAATATTATCATAGTCATTATGGCTCCAACCGATGTGGCCGAATCCGATACCATTTCCTTGAAGTTATCCATTTTAAGCTCTTTGTATATCCATAGACCTATAGGAACTGAAATGGCTGCGGCAACCGCTGCGGCTTCTGTCGGAGTGAATACTCCGCCGTATATTCCGCCAAGTATTATGAAAGGCATAGCCAATGCCGGTATAGCCACCCATGTTCTCTTTATGCTTCGTTTCATTCTTTCACCTTTGGGCATTTTTTCTTCGAGAATTATGCCTGTGAATTTCCTTGCCCAAACCATATTTATGATTGAAAACGACACTACAATTGCGAGTCCAGGTCCTACTGTTGAAAGAAAGCATGCTAGGATCGAGGTGTCTGTTACCCAACCGTAGAAGATCATAATGACGGAAGGCGGAATCAATAGTCCCAAGACCGATGAAACCGTTACCAGTGCCGTAGAATATCCTCTGGGATATCCCTGATCAACCATTCTAGGAATCAGTATGGGCCCGGTGGCCGCAACGCCTGTAAACCCGCTGCCGGATATGGCGCCTATAATTGCGCAAGTCGTAACCGCAACTACTCCAATTCCACCCTTTACCCTTCCTACGAAAATATCCGCGAAATCAAGCAGATTCTTTGCGATTCCAGTACCTCCCATAAGGGTTCCAGCCAAAATGAACAAGGGGCTGGCAAGCAGTATTGGACTTATCATCTGATTGAAGCCCCAAAGCATTAGACTCTTCATGGATATGTCTCCGAATATAGCCATGAACATCAGGGCCCCACCGAAGCAATAAGGAAGAGGAATGCTGAGCATCAACAGAAATACTAGCAAAATGACATCAATGAGTACAATAGTAAGCATTATTTTTCTCCCTCCCCTGCAAGTTTTCTTCCTTTAAGCAATATTTTGGTGTCCCTGTATAAATCGGCACCAGCATAAAGGGTCATAAACAGCAGACCGAGGAAAATTGCACTTTCGCCAAAAAACATCGGAATTCCAACAAGATCGCTGTGTTTCCAAGTTGTAAATGAATACATGAAATACCAAAATGCCCAATAAGTAAGCCAAACACTTACCGCAAAAGAAACAAAACATTTAACAACATTGAAAATTTGCATACTCAAATCTTTTTTTATGTAGAGAGTTAATATACCGCAAGAGATATGATTCCTTTTTTGAGAAGCCATGGCCCCTCCGAGCATGTAGAGCCAAATGGTGGGAAAAAGCATTATTTCCTCAATCCCCATAAGCGGTGCATGAAATACGTATCTCAACAAAACCTGAATGACAACCATAATTGGTATAATTGACATAAGTACAATTGAAACAAGGTTTTGTAAAGAGATTAGGCGATCCAAGACTTGCTTTGTCTTGTTCATAAAAACAATTCCTCCTCTTCTGTTTTGCTTTTATACTGCTTTGATTGTCCTACAATAATACTATACAACATCCTTGCAGTATTTGTAAAGAAAAAATATGGGTATTTTTATTATAATTTTCTGACAGTGACAAACACAATAAAAAAAGACCTATCCGCCTT
>CAZTZB010000072.1:0-8670 GCA_964617505.1 uncultured Peptostreptococcaceae bacterium
CATCGGGGACGACAATCTCGAAGTCGCCGTTATATTCGGTGATTTTCACAAAAATATCAGCGTCCACTATAGTCTCTATTCCATTTGAATCGAAGGTCGCGATGGATATTTTAAAAATTATTTTATCTAGAACATAGGTGTTTTTGTCGATAGTGAATTCCATTTCATAAGTATTGAAAACGATATCGTCGTTTTCAGCTTCGCTTAACGCGACAGCAGCATCCAGATAACCCTCGAGGTATGCATTGCCTGACAAAATGTAGGCGTCATCTGTTTCTTCAAGAAGCAGACCGGAAGCTAGAGCGGGGTCTTCGAATTCTTTCATTTCGTATATATCCGAAGGCATGGTCGTATCTGATTCAACTACAGGGCTTTTGAACCATTCGTTTCCAAATATATTGGTCATAAAATATGAGGTTTCATCAACTTGATAGGATTCGAAAACAAAAGGCAATGGCATTCCGATTGATTCATCAGGAATTAAATCTTCCATATCCATTTCCATTAGAAATTTCATATATTGGTCATCATTGTCGCTTAAGTGAGAGGTTACGTTTATGTTGAAACTGCGAGTTTCATTGAGCCTAGTTGCGGACAAATCGTAGTTGAGCGACATCTTATATTTTTTAGCTTCTTCCATTGTTTTATTGCTTTTTGTCAGAATATCCGTTATTTCCTTGAAGTTTTCTTCCTCGGCAATGAGAACTGCTCTTGTTTCGTTTTGCCATACAACTTTTTTGTCTAGGGTTTCAGCTACGAATCTGGCAGGTATGTAGGTGCGGCTTATTTTGCTGTAAATCATCGGAGCAACGTCAAGTGTGACTTCTTCGCCGTTTACAGTTGCTGTGAGCTTGCCGATTTGAAGAATTATGGTTTTTGAGTCGGCAACTATTGTCACACTTCGCTCTTCATTGTTCCAGATTATGTGCTCGTCGTCGTTTTTAACTCCCAGATTGACCAGAACCTCTCTTAATGGAAGCATGGTGCGGTCGTTTACTATTAACGGGGTGTCAGTGTAGCTGCTCATTTGCCCATCTATTACGATTATTATTTCCGGGCATTCGGTAACCCCTTCGTCTGCGTAAACTGCAGATATGCTTAAAATACATAGGACCGTTATGATAAAAAACAATGCTGATTTTTTCATTACAACCACTCCCTTAATTTTTGTGTGTGAATTATGTGTAGTATAATCTTATCATTGCCCTATAGATTGTCAATAAAAGGGCAGAGAAACTGCTTTTGATGGAGTATAATGATTTATATGGAAGAATAAAGAAGACAGACAAATAATAAAGTCGATGATTGAGTATAGTAGTCTAATGATGCTTTGAATGTATTTTGATTCCCGTAAAACCAATGGGGTATTTTAATAAAGGAATAGATTGCGCTACATTGTGTATGTTGCGTAGTTATTTGCAACAGCTGGTTTGATAATAAACAAATATTTGGATGCGCAATATAGGAAATCATAGGTTTTATTAAATTAAACAGTATTTAAACTAGGAGGTGGCAAAATGAATGCTTTCATAAAATCTATTATGAAAATTTACAAAGGATCTATAGAGGCTTTCCAGACATTCCCGGCATCAATTGCGAGTGCTTTGGCTTTTGCAATTGTTACAATGGTGAGGATACAGCTCGACTGGCCGGAACAGGAGGCATATAATTTTCTATTCAATTGCCTTCACTGGGCATTTGCACTTGGATCCATATTTGGGTTGGCAGCGATAACGTTTGCGCAGAGCCGCTATAATAATTCAAAGTCTTTCAAGCTTGCAAATCTGCTTGTACTTTTGCTTGTTGCGGGTGCGTTTTTTGCGCTTTATTTATTCGGAGCAGGAGCTGCTGCAAGTGAAACAACTCGATATTTAAGGGTTTCGGAAATTGCTTCGGTGCGCGTTTCAGCTGCATTGACTGTGAGTTTTTTAGCTTTTATACTTCTTGCAGGCTTTCCTAAAGAAGAATCCGATTTTGCTAAATCATTTTTTATGACTCACAAAGCTTTTTTCATAGCGGCAATTTATGGAATAGTAATAATGGGCGGGGCTTCCGGTGTTGCAGGAGCTATTCAGGCCTTGCTTTACAATGACATGAGTGAAAAGGTATATATGTATATTGCTACAATAGCAGGTTTTTTGGCTTTCACAATTTTTGTGGGATATTTCCCTGATTTTCGCAAAGGGGAAATCGACGAACATCGCAAGATTGCCCAAAAGCAACCGCGCTTTGTTGAAATTTTGTTTGAATTTATAATGGTCCCTATAATAATAGCAATGACTGCTGTTCTTATTGCTTGGTCTGCGCGGACAATTATTACGAGCGATTGGCCTCCATTTGCAGAGCTTTCAAGCATTGCTACAGCTTATGCATTTGGGGGTATATGGCTCCATGTTATGGTGACGCATGGGGAGTCGGGATTGGCCAAATTCTATCGAAAAGTTTACCCGATTGCGGCAATTGTTATACTCGCATTTGAGGCATGGGCAATCATGGATCAGCTTGGCAGGTTTGGCCTTAAAACGATTGAATACTATTTTATACTGACATGGATAGTAGCGGCGTTTGCTTCGGTTTTTTTGCTTTTGATGAAGAAAAAAGCACATAGAGCAATTGTTTTTGTAATATGCGTCATGATTATAATTTCGGTTTTACCTGTAACGGGATACAATGTTTTGCCTGTAAATATGCAGGTGAATCGATTAGAGGGATTGCTTGAAAACGAGGGGATTCTACTAGATGGGCAGCTTGTTCCTGCAAATGATGAACCTATGCAGTCTGTGCGAGAATCCATTACGGATTCTGTAATCTTTATTGCCCGTGCAAATGATGCTGATCTTCCGGAATGGTTTGATAAGCGCCTTGGCGAAAAAAATGTATTTGAGGAAAAAATGGGATTTAAGCAGATTTGGCCGGAGAATGACAATTATTATGGCGGGCAGAGTAACTATATGGGGACATCACTTTTCTTGGCTCGCGAGCCCATAGATATAGAAGGTTATAAATGGGCATTTAATGGTATGAGTCTGTATAGTGGCGAAGAGGAATCCGTTAGTTTGAATGGGGAAAGAGGCTTATATAGATTCTATTGGAAAATGGGAAAAGAAAGAGATGTTCCATCGCTTGAAATAACATTGGATGGAACAGTGATTATTGATGAAAATATGAATGGATATTTCGATCGCATATTGGAAGCCTATCCGATTGGTGGCAGAGAGCCGCAAGAAACTCCGTTAAAGGATATGAGTATAAACATTGAAACTTCTGAAGTAGAAGTGTTTTTGATTTTTAGACATGTTGAGGCAAATGTAGATCCACAAGATGACATTATTAATTATTGGGTTGATTTAGATGCCTTGTATTTTAACGAAAAATAATAATGATTGATGAAAAAGTATTTACAGAAATGAGAGCTGCTGTTAAGCATTAACATGGATTAAATAGAAACAAAGTGTAAGTGCGAAAGAAGGAGGCTTAATCAATTATGAACAAATATATGGAATTGGCACTAAAAGAAGCCCGGAAGGGTATGCTCGAAGGGAAAGGCGGACCGTTTGGAGCAGTAATAGTAAAACATGGTGTAGTTATAAGTGTTGCATGCAACGAGGTTTTGATTTCAAGTGATCCTACTGCTCATGCTGAGATACTCGCTATAAGAAGAGCCAGTGAGAAACTAAAAAACCATGACCTTTCAGGGTGTGTTATCTATACCACCGGAGAGCCATGTCCTATGTGCCTTTCTGCGATAATTTGGGCAAATATAAAGCAAGTCTATCATGCGTTGAGTGCGAAAGATGCAGAAAAAATAGGCTTCCGCGACAGCAAAATTTATAGTCACCTGCGTGGCGAAGAGAAGATTATTAATATTGAGCGTATAGAAATCGAGGATGCTGTAAAGTTGTATGATGAGTATAATTTGCTTGGGAAAGAAATCTACTGAGCAATTTCCTAAGGAGGCGATTGAGTGGTATCTTTGGAAGAAATGGAATCTATTCTGGATGAAGCAACAGTAGAGTTTCCACAGGAACTTTTCAAGGAATTGAATGGTGGGATTCTGCTTTTTCCGGAAACGAAACTTAATCCGGTGGGAAGGAAGAACGATCTTTTCATATTGGGAGAGTATCACAGCGGTGGAAACATGGGCAGGTATATAGTCATATACTATGGATCTTTCATGAAGGTGTATGGTCGGCTTGAAAAGGAAGCCTTGAGAGATAAGTTGATCCATACACTGAAACATGAATTCACCCACCACCTTGAATCACTTGCAGGTGAAAGAGGACTAGAAATTGAAGATGCTCGGTTCTTGAAGGAGTATTTAAGCAAATCCAATTAAAACTGGACAAGCAAAAGGATTAAACAATTTTGGTTGTCCAGTTTTCAACATTCCAAATATCGGTGACCCAATCTTCGTAAAAGCTTGGTTCATGGGATACCAACAGAATGGTTCCCTTGAATTCAATCAGTGCTTTTTTCAATTCTTCCTTGGCCTCGCCGTCCAGATGGTTTGTGGGTTCATCCAAAACGAGCCAATTTATGTTCTTAAGCATAAGCTTGCACAATCTGACTTTTGCGTTTTCTCCGCCGCTTAAAACTCGCATTTGGCTTGTTATATGTTCATTATTAAGTCCACAGCTTGCAAGCGCAGAGCGCACCCCTCTGTTTTCCATTGAGGGATATTCTTTCCATATTTCTTCGAGTGCTGTATTTGAATTTGCGAGGTTTGATTCTTGCTCGAAATATCCGGGTGATAGAAATTCTCCTGGATATATTTCTCCTGATAATGGCTTGATAATTCCAAGCATCGTCTTTAGGAGGGTTGATTTACCCAGACCGTTTACCCCAGTAATGGCGATTTTCTTATTTCGCTCCAATACGACATCGACAGGTTTTGTAAGCGGTTCGTCATATCCCAAAACCAGATTCTTGGCTTCGAAAATAAATCTGCCTGGTGTTCTTGCCTCCTTAAAAGAAAAGGACGGTTTTATTTTTTCCCTAGGCTTTTCAATTATTTCAATCTTGTCTAGCCGTTTCTGCCTGCTGTTTGCCATTCCTCTTGTTGCAACGCGAGCCTTGTTTCTGGCTATAAAATCCTCCATCTTGTTAATTTCTTGCTTTTGGCGTGCATAGGCCTTTAGTTGTTGCTCTTTTTTAGCGGCATGCATTTTTTCGAATTGCTCATAATTTCCCGAGTATCTTGTAAGACTGCCATCTTCAACATGATAAATTACATTGACTACTTCATTTACAAAGGCAGCATCATGGGATATCAAAATGAAGCTGTTGTCGTATTCCTGCAAGTATCTCTTTAGCCATTCTATATGCTCGAAGTCAAGGAAGTTTGTAGGTTCGTCAAGAAGCATTATCGTGGGATTTTGGAGAAGCAGCTTTGTCAGCAAGACCTTGGTTCGTTGGCCTCCGCTTAAATCAGATACTTCTTTTTCCAATCCAACATCACCAAGTCCCAATCCGTTGGCAACCTCTTCTATTTTAGCGTTAAGCATATAAAAGCCGCTATGTTCAAGAAAATTTTGTATTTCGCCCACATCTTCCATCATAATTTCAAGTTCTTTTTGATCGGCATCTCCCATTTTTTCGTAAATAGAAAGCATTTCAGCTTCCATGTCAAACATGCCTTGGAAGGCTCCTTCAAGAACGCTTCTTATAGTTTTGCCCTTCTTGAGGACAGAATGTTGGTCAAGATATCCGACGGTCGCTCTTTTGGACCATTCGATTTTTCCTTCATCGGGAGTTAATTTTCCGGTTATTATATTGAGGAAGGTTGATTTTCCTTCGCCGTTGGCGCCTATAAGTCCTACATGTTCACCCTTTTGGAGTTGGAAAGAAGCTTCTTCAAGAATTTTTCTTGCCCCGAAACCGTGGGAAACATTGTCTGCAGTCAATACACTCATTTAAATCTCCTTTAAAATTGATGCTGTTTTTTTGTACTTTTATATATTATCTATTTTACGGGGAACTGTCAAAGTAATTTTGAATTATTGAAAAGAAGAAATCAATGAATTATTTAAGAAAAGTATGTCATAATAAATTAAGGCATATGCATGATTGGATAAATTTAAAAGCGTCGCCTTGCATGAAAAAAAACAAAACGGGAGAGTCAAATATGAATACATTGGCAACATACATTTTAAATATAATATCCAATTCACCATACAAGATGGTGATAAGCAGTCCTGCACAAAAGATGGCACAATACAGAAAAATAGTAATAGATCTCAAGAAAGGCTATTATCAAGCGGAAAAGTATACACAGAAACAGGTATTTCATGAAAACATTGGACATGAATCAATTGTAGATTATTGCGCCGAATTGCTTTCAAGCGAGTACAGGGAGTTGAACGCGTGGAATGGAAGTTATAAATACAATATCAAGATATCGAAAAAAGGAAAGGTCTTTTTCGGGAAATCAAAGGAAGTAGATTCGCCGGCGTTATGCCTTGAGCATAACAGAAAGAAAAAATATATTCTTGCGGAAGGGAAGACCATAGAACCCTTAATAGATATGGGGATATTTACGAGGGATGGGAAGATAGTCAATTCCATGCAGGACAAGTACAGGCAAATCAACCGCTTTGTTGAAATAATAGATGATGAGATTAAGGGAAAAGAAATTAAAGAACTGACAATAATCGATTTTGGGTGTGGCAAATCCTATCTGACATTCGTAATGTACTACTATTTTACAGAAATCAAAGGCATTGATGTTAATATGATAGGTTTGGATTTGAAAGAGGATGTAATAAAAAAATGCAATAAAAGCGCAAAAAAATACGGCTATGATAATTTGCATTTTGAGATAGGAGATATTAACGGTTACAAAGCATTGACGACTGTAGATATGGTGATTACATTGCATGCTTGTGATACTGCGACAGATTATGCAATATATAATGCGATTAAATGGGGAGCGCAAATGATATTTTCAGCTCCTTGTTGCCAGCATGAACTGAATTCTCAGATTAAGAGCGATGCCTTTTCGATATTGACGCGTTACGGATTAATAAAGGAGAGAGTGTCTGCGCTTTTTACCGATTCCATAAGAGGGAATTTGCTTGAATATTGCGGATACAAAACTCAGCTTCTTGAATTTATCGACTATGGACACACGCCCAAAAACATAATGATAAGAGCGGTGAAGTCTAACATGACCCAAAAGCGGCGAGATGAAGCACTGAGTGAGGTAGTTCGAATAAATAAAGAGTTCAGTCTTAGACCAAAATTACTTGAACTGCTTAAAGATGGCAATATAATAACAGTTTCAGAGATAAAAAGAGCCGAGGAGGTAAGGAATAATGAAAATGTTTAGAATAGAAATTCAAGATAAATTTGAAGCCGATATTTTTGCCAATATCCTTGCTGTAGAGGAAATTCCCTATTCGGTAATTGGCAATGAAAGCCTAGTATATGATGGATTATTTAAAATGACCATGGGATGGGGACATATTGAAATACCTGAGGAATACAAAGAAAAAGCCTTGGAGCTTCATAAAAAATACCAAGAATCTATTTCAGAGTGATATAGAATTATTCTGAATATTAATAAGAAGGGACCGGCAGTTTGCCGGTCCCTTCTGTATGGGGGTGTTAACTTGGTTGGTATGATTTAGAGTTCTCCACACTTCTTTAGAAGAGCTTCCCATTTCTTGTCAACTTCCTTTTGGATGTCTTCAATTAAGTGTTCATTTCCGGGTTTGAAGAGATGCTTGAAACGACCCTGAGGTCTCAAGTATTCTTCTACTGGGAGTTTTTTCTTGGGCTTGTATGAAAGCTTCCATTCACCGTTTATTACTTCAAAAAGAGGCCAGAAGCATGTGTCCGCAGCAAGCTTGCATATTTCCATCAAATCTTCAGTTTCGTATCTCCAGCCTCTTGGGCAGGGAGCCAAAATATTCATGAATGCAGGGCCTTTAGTGTAGATTGCTTTTTCTGCTTTTTCATGAAGATCCTTGAAATTGCCCATGAAAGTGGTTTGAGCTACATATGGTATTTCATGTGAAACCATGATTTCCGACAAGTCTTTTCTGAATTGCCTTTTACCTGGGATTACTGTACCGGCAGGTGTGGTAGTGGTATCAGTATATTTAGGAGTTGCTGATGAACGCTGAATTCCGGTGTTCATATATGCGTTGTTGTCATAGCATACATACACCATGTCGTGTCCTCGCTCCATCGCTCCAGATAGTGATTGGAATCCTATGTCATAGGTTCCTCCGTCTCCTCCGAAGGTAATGAATTTGTAGGTTTCGTCAATCTTGTTTTTCCTGCGAAGAGCATTGTAGGCTGCTTCGGCGCCGGAAACTGTTGCAGCTGCATTTTCAAATGCGCTGTGGATGTAAGAATCCTTGAATGCCACATACGGGTATGTGAATGTGGAAACTTCAAGGCAACCGGTCGCAATACCGACAACGGCTTTATCATCTTCCTTTAGGGCTCTCATAACGCCTCTTACAGCCAAGGGAGCGCCACAACCTGCACACATTCTATGGCCGCCTGTAAGTCTTTCAGGTTTGTTTATAACTTCTTTAAATTGATATGCCATTTTTATCACTCCTATTCTCGGACTCCGAGGTAACGATACGCCTCGCCCTGGTCTTTGCCATCTTTTATGGCAAGAAGTTCATCGTATATTGACTCGATATGGATTGTTCT
>CAZTZB010000073.1:0-8168 GCA_964617505.1 uncultured Peptostreptococcaceae bacterium
AGTACTTCATACCCACTATAAAGGCAGAGAAAAGTACAAGAAAGAAAAGTAAAAGTGTGAAAGCGGGTTCATATGAACCCGCTTTTTCTTTTGTATTTATTTTCAAAAAAATATATAATAGATTCAGAAAGAGAGGGGGATAAAAATGAAAAAAATATTTTGGATTGTAATTGTAACCTTACTTTTGCTTCAGGGGTGCGCAGCAGACAAGCCTGTGGAAAATGCCGAAGCGCCGGAGGCAGAAGAAGTGTCCTACGAGCCTATGACTCTAAGAGTTGGAAGCATTAAGGGTCCGAGTGGGGTTGGAATGGTCAAAATAATGGAAGATAACCCTGTTTTGGGTGAAAACGTCACGAGTGATTATGAAATAGTCGGAAGCCCCGACATACTTGTAGCTAAGATTTTGAAGGACGAGACAGACATAGCTGTTCTTCCTACCAATGTAGCTGCAATGCTTTACAATAAGGGTGTAGACTACCAACTCGTTGGTATAAATACATGGGGAGTTCTCTACCTTGTTGAAAACGGCGACACTGTTTCATCTTGGGAAGACCTTAAAGGCAAGACAGTAACACTGTTTTCAAAAGGATCTTCGCCGGATGTAGTTTTCAGATATCTTATGGCAGAAAATGGACTTACTGAAGAAGATGTCAATTTGGAATATATGGCTAGCCATATCGAATTGTCTCAAATGATGATTGCCGGAGAAAAGACCATTGGTCTTTTGCCTGAGCCCATGGTTACTATGGTGGAGATGAAAAATCCGGATCTTAAAGTGGCGATCAACCTTCAAGAATCATGGGAGGCGGCTGCGAACATGGAATTTCCTCAAGGGTGTCTTGTAGCAAGAAAGGCTCTTATAGATGAAAGACCTGAAGTTGTAGAGGCCTTTTTAAACTATTATGATGAATCATGTGGCTGGGTTAACAAAAATCTTGAAGAAGCTGGCGCCTTGGTTGAAAAGTATGAAATAGGAATGACTGCTCCAATGGCTGTAAAGGCAATACCAAATAGCAATATACGCCTTGAAAAATCATATAATGTTAAAGAAACTGTAGAAAAGTATTTAAATATTCTTTACGAGTTTTCACCACAGGAAATTGGAGGCAAGGTGCCTGATGAGGGATTTTATTACATCGAAAAATAGAAAAATCATATGGTTTTCTATTGCCTGTCTATTAGGAATATGGCAGATGATTTCCGGACTTATAAGTTCGGAAATCATTTTTCCATCTCCTTTTAGCGTGTTCAAGGGCATTGGATTAATCGTCCGGGATGACTCTTTCTGGATATCGGTTTTGAGCACGGTAAAAAGAGGATTATTAGGTATACTAATTTCTATGCTGGCAGGCTGCACCCTGGGTGTTTTCGCAGGGTTAAAAAAAGGCGCCAGGGTTTTTCTGCGTCCTTACGTTTCACTCATAAGGACAACCCCGGTGGTTGTTCTTATCTTGATTGCGCTTATTTGGATGTCAGCAGACTTAGTGCCTGTATTCATAAGCTTTCTAATCTCATTTCCGATAATATATACTAATACGGTTCAGGGAATGTTAAATGTAGATAAAAGTTTAGTGGACATGGCTAAAGTATATAGGGTTAGCAAAGGCAGGATTCTAAGAGAAATATATCTTCCTTCAATAAGTTCATACTTGACGGCGGGAGTTTCTACGGCTATGGGAATAGGCTGGAAAGCCGTAATTGCGGCTGAAATATTGAGCCAACCCAAATATTCAATAGGGACAAGGCTAATGGAGGCAAAGATTTATCTTGAAATAGATCGTGTCTTTGCATGGGCTTTGCTGGCAGTTGCTTTAAGCTTCATTTTTGACAACCTTGTTAGAATAGTGGAGAAAAGGACGGTCAAATGGAAAACGACTCTGTAAGATACAACATTGAAGGCATGAGCCTCAGATATGACAATCTAATTCTTTACAAAAATTTCGACATGGAGGTCAAAAAGGGCAGTATTGTTTGCTTGCTGGGACCTTCAGGTTGTGGAAAGACAACTCTTTTAAACGTAATGGGTAATCTGGAAAAGCCTGATGCCATGGCGAAAAACGATTTCGAGGCCCTTTCAAAATCATATATTTTTCAAGAACATAGGCTGCTTCCTTGGAAGACGGTTTATGAGAATGTGGCATTTGTAATTAAAGAAATATTTGACGAAAATAGGGTAAAAGAATTGGTAGAGGAATACCTTAACAAGGTGGAACTCATTGAATTCAAGGGCTACTATCCCGGAGAGCTAAGTGGGGGAATGAAACAGCGCGTTGCAATAGCGAGGGCGTTTGTATATCCATCCGATGTTCTTATAATGGATGAGCCTTTCAAGGGACTGGATATTAGGACTAAAAGAATAGTAATGGAAACCTTCCTAAAGGCTTGGGAAAAAGACAAGAGAACTGTAGTCTTTGTAACCCATGACGTAGAAGAGGCAGTGCGCCTTGGAGATGAGATACACATATTGCAAGGCCCACCAGTAAAGGTTTTGGAAAAAATTCAAACAGACGGCGCTTTTAGGAACATAAGAACTGAGAATAAAGAATTCAGGGATTTACGTGATAGACTTAAATGCTTGCTGGACGGTGTATGCGAAGTACTTAGCGAAACAGGAGTGAGTGATGATGAGTAGAGAAATTTATGAGGAAATAAAAAAAATAATACCCGAAGATAGATTGCTGATTAACGAACCCATGAAAAACCACACGGCCTTTAAAATAGGAGGGCCTGCGGATTTGATGATTTTGCCTAAAAGCGTAGAAGAAATAGAAAAAATATTGAATATCTTGCTAAGCTGCCAAGAGGGATGCTTTATTATGGGCAACGGAAGCAACCTTCTGGTTTCGGACAAGGGAATTAGAGGAACAGTGCTAAAGATAGGTGATCAATTCAGCAATGTCGACATAGAAGATACGGCAATCCGAGCCCAGGCGGGCCTTCTTTTATCCTCGCTGTCAAAGATGGCAGCCAAAGAAGCACTCTCGGGAATAGAATTCGCAGGTGGAATACCGGGAACACTTGGTGGAGCAGTAGCCATGAATGCTGGAGCATATGGTGGCGAAATGAAGGATATAGTTGAAGAAGTTACACTGATAGATAGAAAGGGTAAAATAACAAGGCTTGGCAGGGATGCCATGTCATTTGGATATAGGACAAGCATAGTTTCGGAGAGTAATCAGATAGTTCTAGATGCTCTTTTGAAGCTTCGAAAGGGTGAAACTGCGGAGATACTCGGAAAGATGAATGAATTAAATCAGCGAAGGAGCGACAAGCAGCCTCTTACGGTTCCAAGTGCGGGAAGCACATTCAAGCGCCCTGAAGGTTATTTTGCTGGCAAACTGATTCAGGACGCAGGTCTAAAGGGGCTCCGTCATGGAGATGCAATGGTTTCAGATAAACATTCGGGTTTCGTAGTAAATACGGGCAAAGCATCAGCCGAAGACGTTCTAGCTTTGATAAAAACAGTACAGAAGGTTGTCTTTGATAAATTCGGGGTTATGCTTGAAACGGAGGTAAGGTTCATTGGAGAAAGGTAGATTCTGGAAAATGAATGCAGACTATCATACCCATACGGTTTACAGTCACGGAAAGGGGAGCATAAAAGATAATATTGAGGCTGCAAGAATAAAGGGAATAAAGATACTTGGCATTTCCGACCATGGCCCAGGACACAAGGGCTTTGGAATCAAGAGGAATGATATCTTTGCTATGCGTGATGAAATTGACGCCCTTAACGCCATGTATGATGATATAGATGTAAGGCTTGGTCTGGAAGCGAATATTTCAATGACCGATGGTTCATTGGATGTTGATAATGAAATGATGCAGTCCCTCGATTATCTTATGGCTGGCTATCATTTTGGAACAATGGACAGACCGATTCTTAGCTCGGCGAAAATTCATTTCTACAATTATATCAGCGAACATAGCAATTCAATAGAGCGGAGAGTTCGCATAATAAATACCAAGGCCTTCATAAGGGCGATGGAATCATATGACCTTTTTGCTGTCACCCATCCAGGGGCTAAGGGTCCGCTTTTCATGGACGAAGTAATAAAGGCTGCAATGGAAAACAATGTGATTCTCGAAATAAACAATAAACATGGCCACCTAAGTATTGACGAAATAAGGCTTGCGGGAGAAATGGGAGCAGATTTCATAGTGGGAAGCGATGCGCATAGGCCTCGGGATGTAGGAAGAGTTGACAGAGCAATAGACAGAATAGAAAAATCGGGTATAGACAGAAAAAGTATAAATAACATGACATATTTAAGCGAGGAGGCATTTAAATGAAATTGGTTATCATAACAGGAATGTCGGGAGCCGGCAAGAGCAACGCTGCAAACTTTCTTGAAGACATAGGGTTTTATTGCGTAGACAATATGCCTCCGATTCTTATGAATAAATTCATAGATGTCCTTATCGAAAACAAAGAAATCAGCAAGGTGGGAATAATAACCGACATAAGGGGTGGTAGTTTTTTCGACGATCTTTTCGAGAGCATGGAGGAACTTAGAAAGAGAAACATACAATATGAAATCATTTTTCTTGAAGCCTCCGACGAGGAATTAATTAGGCGTTTCAAGCAAACAAGGCGAATGCATCCACTAAGTCAGGATGGAAATTTGGAGGATGGAATAAAAAAGGAACGCGATAAACTCGGAAAGCTTAGGGAAAAGGCTAACCACATTATAGACACAACTGATATGATTCCGTCTCAGTTTAAAGATATTTTGCAATCCATATATATAAAAGGAGAAAAAAGCAGCAACTTAACAGTTAACATAATTTCATTTGGATACAAAAGCGGCATACCGCTTGATGCGGATCTTGTTTTTGATGTAAGGTTTCTTCCCAACCCACACTACATAGAAGACCTTAAGGAATATACCGGAAATGACGAAAGCGTAAGAAACTACGTTATGGCGTGGCCGGAAAGCAAGGAATTCATGGAACGGTTAAAATCAATGGTTGATTTTCTTATGCCCTATTATATCCGTGAGGGAAAGTATCGTTTGATAGTGGCTATAGGTTGCACTGGAGGCAAGCATCGCTCTGTTACAGTAGCAAATGAACTATATGAATACATGAAGGGAAAAGGGAACAAGGTGGTTGTAAAACACCGCGACATTCCACGTTTAAAGGTATAAACCACTTTGATTTGCAGAGCTTTCAAGACGGTTTTCCGCTTTAGAAAGAAGGATTTGGGGCTTGCATATGGAAATAAACATATAGAGTAAATTTTGGGGAAGTGGAGTAGTGAAAAAAATTGTAAGCGCAGGCGGAATCGTAAGTTTCCACAATACAATTCTAATGCTAAAAAAATTCAATGGCGACTGGGTTCTTCCCAAAGGAAAGGTAGAGAGCGGGGAGACTCTTCAGCAGACAGCCCTTAGAGAAGTTTTCGAGGAAACCGGAGTGCGCGCGGAAATAAAGGATTATCTTGGAAAAATTGAATTTGAATACAAGAATTCATGGAACGAGAATCTAGTTTCACAGAAGACGGTTCATTGGTTTTTGATGTACTCAAAAAATATGGTTTGTACACCACTCAGGAATGAAGGATTCATAGAAGCCCGCTTTGTTCATATTGACAGGGTTCTTGAGATTATTAAATATGAAGATGAAAAGGATATAGTGGTGAAAGCCATGGGACATATTGAAGCCTCCGGAAATTGATTCTCGGGGGTTTTTATTTATGATGCGATATTCGATTGGAGTTCTATGTTATAATTTTAAGTATAACTATCACCTATGGAGGTGGTCATTATGTCATTTTCATCAAAAACTAAAAATGAATTGACCCACATAAAGCAAACCAGACACGACTGCATGATTGCGGAACTGTCAGCAATCGTCCATATAAGTGGGACGATAAAACTTGTTGGAAAAAACCGGGTAAATATAGAAGTAAGCATAAAAAATGCCGCAATTGCCAGGCATATATTCAGTCTATTCAAGAATGCTTGTGGGGTTCATACTGACATAAGGATGAATAAGAATCAAAAACTAAAAAAGGCTAATATATACACAGTGGCAATAGAAAAAGATGAGGGTTCAAATGAAGTACTCGAGCTTTTGGGAATAATACGGAAGACGGATGTAGGGTATTTAATCAACAATTCTCTGCCATTTGAATTGCTTGAAAATGAAAAATGCAGAAGAGCCTACCTTAGGGGTGTTTTCATAGGCGGAGGTTCCTTGAGTGACCCGGAACGGTCCTACCATCTTGAGCTTGTTGCTCATAACATTGAATATGGCGAGGCCCTGATTGATATGATGAGCTTATACGAACTTTCTCCAAAAATGATTGAAAGGAAAGGAAGCCAAGTTGTGTACATGAAAGAAGGGGACCAAATAATTGATTTCCTAAATGTAATAGGGGCACATCAAACTTTGCTGGATTTTGAAAACATACGTATATTGAAACAGATGAGAAACAACGTTAATAGGATAGTAAACTGTGAAACGGCTAATCTAACGAAAACGGCAGACGCTGCGTACAGACAAATACAGGATATACGTCTAATAGAGACGGAAAGAGGCTTGGAGTATCTTCCTGAAAGTTTAAAAGAAATTGCACAAGTCAGAATGACCAATAAAGAGGCAAGTCTCAAGGAATTGGGGCAGATGCTTGAACCACCTATAGGAAAATCGGGAGTCAACCACAGATTAAAGAAAATTAGGGAAATAGCCCTCGAGATATTGAATAAAAAGGACGGATTAAAATGATAAATAAAACCCCTTTTGTCCATTTGCATGTGCATACTGAGTATAGCCTTTTAGATGGGTACGCAAGAATAAACGAAATATTCAAAGAGACAAAAAAACATGGAATGGACTCCGTTGCTATAACAGATCATGGATCCATGTTCGGAGTTGTGGAATTTTATAAAAAAGCCCTAAAGGAAGGGGTAAAGCCTATCATAGGCTGCGAGGTGTATACGGCTTCCAGAACCATGAAAGACAAGGATTCCATTAAGGATAAGACTTCCGGTCACCTCGTTCTTCTTGCCGAGAACAATACTGGCTACAAAAATCTTATTAAGCTGGTATCAAAGGCCTACACAGAGGGATTTTACTACAAGCCGAGAATAGACTACGAGCTTCTTGAAAAACATACAGAAGGGCTAATAGCTCTTTCTGCATGCCTTGCAGGAGACATACAGCGCCTTATAATGGAAAGCAGTCCCGAAAAAGCAAGGGGAAGAGCCCTATACCTAAGTAAAATTTTTGGAAAGGACAACTTCTATCTCGAGCTTCAAGACCATGGTATACCTGAGCAGAAGCTTGTGAACCAGGAGCTTATAAAAATAAGCAAGGAACTTGGCATTCGCCTTGTAGCAACAAATGACGTCCACTATATAAGCAAGGAAGACAGCAAAGCCCATGACATACTCCTTTGCATACAAACAGGAAAAAATGTTAGCGATACAGATAGAATGCGATTTCCCTCCGAAGAGTTTTATCTAAAATCTCCAGAGGAAATGGCGGAGCTTTTCAGCTATGCCCCTGAAGCGCTTGAGAATACCGTAAGGATAGCCGAAAGGTGCTCTGTTACCTTTGACTTTGACCAAATATATCTTCCCGAATTTGATGTTCCAGAGGGAACGACTAACAAAAAATACCTAAGAAAGCTTTGTCTTGAGGGTCTTACTGAGAGATACGGAGACCGGGCAGGCGAGCTTATGGATCGCTTTGAGTATGAAATAGGAGTAATAGAGGAAATGGGCTATGTGGATTACTTCCTCATAGTTTGGGACTTCATACGCTTTGCAAAGGAAAGCGGAATAGTTGTTGGCCCCGGTAGGGGAAGCTGCGGGGGAAGCATAGTGGCATATGTGCTTAAAATCACAGACATCGACCCCATACGCTATAAACTCATTTTTGAGAGATTTCTTAATCCCGAGCGAATAACCATGCCGGATATTGACATCGACTTTGAGGACGACAGAAGACAGGAAGTAATAGAATATGTGGTCGAAAAATATGGCAAGGAAAAGGTAGCTCAAATAATAACCTTTGGAACCATGGCTGCAAGGGCGGCCATAAGAGATGTGGGCCGAGTGCTCGACATACCCTACGGCGATGTTGACCGTATAGCCAAGCTTATTCCTACCGAACTTGGTATTACCATAGGAAAGGCGCTTGAAATAAGCTCCGAATTC
>CAZTZB010000074.1:0-5242 GCA_964617505.1 uncultured Peptostreptococcaceae bacterium
CGTTATAGGTATGATTGCCGGTGGCAAAAGCTTCCTAAAATTATTTGCCAACTTCAAAGTATTGTCCGAATTTATAATCCTTCCAAATAGCAGCCTGCCCACGAATGATTTAGGATGTACATTTGTCACGCCCTTGTTGTATCTGAAGAAATAATCTGCCGTTTTCAAATAATCCTCCTTGCGATTTGATGTGCTTATATAATAAATCCTCATCCAGTCATAGCTATGTAGGTATGGAACATTGTCAACAAAATTGCCAATGCTAAGTACATATTCTTCCGGCGAGTGAATAATTCCGTCCATAAAATCTGCGTCATTTTTAGCATAATGTGACCAAATGGCAGTCTTGTATTCTTCAAGACTTTCGTACTTTTCGTAAATCACCTTAACGAACTGCTTAGCTGGTATTAGGCTAAACTTAAGCAATGTAATTATTCCAAGTGTCCCGAATGTCCCGTTTACCATTTGAAATAGTAGACGGTTCTCATTGTTTGGAGTACATGTAAGCACATCGCCTTTTGCTGTAACAATCTCATATTCCAAGCAATTGTCATGGAATCCGCCAAACTTGTATGACATGGATTCAATGGAACACCCTGCAACAGCACCGCCTATGGTTATTGTCTTTAGCTCAGGCACTACAAGAGGAACAAGACTGTTCTTCATTGTTTCATTGACAAGCTTTTCGAATGTGACACCTGGCTCCGCAATGCATATGCGTCTTTCTTTATCTATATAAATGATTTTATCAAAATCGCTGATATCAAGTTTCTCATCGGTATACTTTTTATCTCTAGGTTTAGGTACCTGGTGGGAAACCGACTTTTTATGCAAAGACAAGGGCAATGCGCTATCGCGTTCTCTAAGTTGCCGAGCAATCCTTCCCACTTTTTTTTCGTGAGCTTTCATCTCTTCTTTCACCCTAGCATTTCCTCCTTTCATCGTCAGCCCGCCAGCAAAAAAAATGATTATGAAAACATATTAGCCTACGCATAAATTTCATTATTCTAATAAATATCCTATTTAAATTAAAATAAACTTTCATCACGTATTTATCCTGATATCACTTTATTGCCAAAATAAAGCAATCCCTACAAATGTTGCAAATCAGCATTTATAGGGATTGCTTTTTATTATTTACCGTCATCTATATAGTCAGAATTTTATCGCCGCTTTTAATATATTGAGTAAGCGGTTTGCCCATATATTTAACGTCAACACCAAGCCCGCTTAAAATTTCGGATGCATTTAGTTTATCGGCACATGCCTTGCAGGCTTCAAATGTAATACCACCTTCAATCATTTTTATAAGCTCTTTCTGTATTTCTGGGTTTTCAGAAACAAACTTGGTCGATTCACCCCATATAATGATATTTATTTCATCCCACCATCCGTTTTTTAATGCATTTACTCCATACATAGACATCATATTTGTTACGGTTTCCTTATCGCTCGTCGTCCATAAAATATTAAGCCTGTCCATTTTTTCTCCTCCATATACATCAAATTTCATTTCATTTATCAATACCTACTCTTTAAATAACACCATTCTCTTAGTGAATTCAATAGATAAACTGCCAGCTTCTGAATTAGCATTAGCTCTTATCAGTGTATCAAGAGTCATTTCGTTACTCATGTCATTCACATAACCAATGGAATCACCAGCTATATTAGCTACATAATCATCTTGCATTTCCTCTATATACTCACTTGCACGAATATCATTGCCCCTTCGCTCAATCTCCATCAATAGATCACCTTCTTTAAATATATAAAAATCCCCTTCTTTATAAATGCTTATAGATACATCAACAACTTTCCCAATTAACTGATTTATTTCCGTCCGCTCTTCATCAGTTAGTACCGCTGTACTACTTACATTAAGATTTATCAAAGTCCAGTTTCCATTCCACACGCCAACTAACTGGTCTGTGTTATATTGATCAGCAGTTTCTTCGCTTTCAAGTAATGCTTCTTCTAAAGCTTCATCATCTTCTATTTCAATGTCATCAAGCCATGAATAATCATTATCACTTGAATAATCTTCCCAATTTTCGGGAGTGGTTTGACCAAGAAGTCCGAGAGGTTCACCTTCATCTTCTTCATCTTCATCTTCATCTTCAGGGGGCTTTTGGCTCAAAACATAAAACACCCTATCTTTTTCAGCAGTCCTAAACTCATCAAGCTTATTCATTTCCGATAATATTTGCCAAGCAATATCAGTTATTTTATTCTTATATTCTGTATTCGTTTTTCTATTTTGCAAAATGGCATTGTCAAGTTCTCTACTCTTATCATAATGTGCTTTTAAAATTTTAACGTCCTCATCTGTAATTTTTAAATCATCCACCGTGTAATCAGGTATTCTTTTGCGTCCAATCGCTTCATCAATTGTATCGTTTATTTTAATGCTTACTTGATCCTTTACATCTTTTTTAATATCCTCTTTAATTGCGTTGATAATGTCACCGCTTGTAGTATAGTCATATGCCTTTTGCAAAATTCCAAAAGACTCTTTATAGTCATCAGTCACAAAATCCGAAGTTACTGTTAATACATCTCCAATCTGTGTGACTAAAGTCGCACCGGATTTCAATATGTTTTCAGCAAATGTTTTTCCTTTTCCTATAGAATCTTTTATTGTATACCCTGTAAATGCTGCCAATCTGATAGTACTCTTTATAAGATTTTTCTTCTGTGTGGTATCTACTGCTTTTTTATAATCTACAAGGTCAATATAATTTAACCTATTAAGCTCCTGATTCGCAAAAGTCTGATACATCTCTTTATATAAGCGGTCTATTTCCTGCTGAGCCTTGCCATATTCCTTTGCCTCATAGCTTCTTTGCTCAAGCGGAATTCTGTCATCAATATCCGAATATTTTTCCCAATCATTTTCAAACACCTCTGAATTGACACTTCCATCCTCATTATACAAATCTGCAGCATAAACCGGAGAAGCTAGCGTAAGCACA
This sequence comes from uncultured Peptostreptococcaceae bacterium, assembly GCA_964617505.1. Classification (GTDB taxonomy): domain Bacteria; phylum Bacillota; class Clostridia; order Peptostreptococcales; family BM714; genus BM714. Next base: position 2,976 of record CAZTZB010000074.1, read on the forward strand.
AGCATTGTCAGGCACAATAGAAGGCTGGTTATTCTATTTGCTTTCTTATTCCTTGCCAATGATATTATCAGTATTCCTAAAAATATAAGTCCTAATATAAGTGGTAATGCAAGCCAAAATAAAGTTTCTGCTGAAAACTCCCTAGAATACGGATTTTCTCTAAACTCTGCGTTTTCCACATCCCTTAAGTCAGATTCCTCAAAAATTTCTTCACCGTCATTACTAAATGTTGTTATTGTGTCTATAATTCCATCGTTATTCATATCTGTAATTTGAGAGTCAACATACGTTCCATCAATTATATTCATTGATGTTTCATAATTCCAATCGGCATTTTCATCCCATGATGCAAAAACCATTTCATTTCCCAAATAATAACTTCTTCTATCTCTGTATCCGTCACCCGTTGTGTCATCATCATAAATGGTGTCATAAAGAATATTGGATTCAAAAAACACTATGCTTCCTTCAAAGCTAGTACCCTCGCTATCGCTTTCCATTCCAATCGAAGAATCATCAACATATACAGAATCAGCTATCGCAAGTATTGGGGTTGCATCTTCAATTAATTGATTTAACTGAATCCCAAATATTGCAAATGATGTTGCAATCAAAATTAGAAGTATCCCATAGAATATTCTTTTTTTCACGATATCTCCCCTTTAATATTTTATATGATGCATATAAAAAACAGATTATTCTGTTTATTATATCACATTTAGAACAAGGCTTATTTGCAAAATCAAATTACTCCAATAAAAAGTTATTAGACCTAATACCCTATACTATTTGCTTAAAATCCTCTTGTTTGTCCTTTCCATGGAGCTTCCTTTCCCTCTACAAACTCTTCAATCCCAGGACCAGCAAGAACCCGCAAACGCCATATCCCATAAACATAGCTCACAACCAAAACAATTATATTTACCGGCATGCTTAACAAAGTATTAACAAAAAACAAACCCGTTATATTCTCCTTTTGAAACATGATTATCTGAAGTATAAGTTTTAAAATAAGAAAAACCGTCCAAAATATTGTAACTTCAGTATAAGCAGGCCTGATATCCTTTCTCCAAAACCAGCCGAGATCCCATCCTCTCGACAAATGGCTAACCCAAGCAGCCAGCGGTTTTTTTATAATAAGGCTTATAGATGTTGCAATAGCAAAAACAAGACTCGTAATTATTTTAGGAATATAATAGTTTGCAGCATTGCCCGCAATATATGCAAACCCCGCCGCCAAAACAACCCCAACTAGACCTCCAAAAGCATAGTACCATGTTTGTTTTGCAATAACTCTTCCCACACCAATAATTACAGCAGAGGCTATTGCACTTATTGCCGCCCACTTAATACCAAGCAAATTATTAGTAATAAGAAAAACAATTGGCGGCACTAATGCATCCATTGTTTTTCCTGATATCACAGATTTTAATTCCGCCATTATTTCCTTATTTTTATTCATCGCACAGCAATCCTTCCAAGCAATGACATCTAAAGCTTTGCATTTGTTAACACCTTTTCTTTTCTATCCCCAAGAAAGAATTTCAACCAATCTCCTTTGCTTTTATAAAAAGCGTTCAAGACATATATGCATCCTGCAAAAAATCCAAGCACCATCATCAAAACCACCCATACAAAGCTTTTAATTGAAGATTTTTCACGAAAAACAATCCATATTGAAAAAAGTGTGAAGCCAACATAAAGATCAATCATAGACATTATTCCCCATGGATTAGCCATCAATTTTGCTCCGTCCTCCATAAAATCACCGTTCATAAATCCGTTTACAAGTCCAAGTGTCATCATAATCAAGCCAACCCAAACAATAATTTTGCTGTATTTCACACGAACCCCTCCTTTTTATCTCAATATCTTAAAGCAATTATTACTAATAATGTTGATTAGCAGTTCACAATGTAGATTTTTATTGTAATATTTAAATGGATAACAAGTTAGCTTGTTATCTATTTATTCCACTTTATGCAGATGTTTAAGCATTCAATTCATAGCATTTAAAGAATGGCTACTCTTATCAATATTAGTTTTATTTTACCTGTCTAGCTAAATTAATATATCAATTGTTATAATTATACATTTTCGCTTTTATCAAGCTAAGAGAGGCATCCAAAATTTATATTGCCAATTAAATAATATTATCCGTATTCCTGAATATTCCAACTTCCTTATTGCCCACAAATCATAATAAATGGTTTGGTTTGGTTTGGTTTGGTTTGGTTTGGTTTGGTTTGGTTTGGTTTGGTTTGGTT
>CAZTZB010000074.1:5342-8094 GCA_964617505.1 uncultured Peptostreptococcaceae bacterium
TTCCAAATACAAAACCACTTCACACCAAAGTAACGCCTCCCAAATTTTAGGGAGGCGTTACTTTGTCAAAATATTCTTCTCCTGCTATTTATAAATCAACTGATTAAAAGCTGCCCTCTTATCAAAGTAATTTTATCAACTTTCCAAGATCTTCTGACAATACTTTTGCATTTTCAAAATCACCATTTTTTAATGCCAATGCTATTTTCTTTTCAACCACTTTTTTCTTTTGTTCTATTGCTAAATAATTTCTATCAAAATGATTAGCATAAATCATCTTTCTGAATTTAGCCATACTCATTTTCCTAATCTGCTTATCTTTAATAATCAAAACATAATCCATGCAGTTTGAAATCGAATAATAATCATGAGAAATCATTATGACCGCGCCTTTATATTCTTCCAAAGCATTTTCTAAAACCATTTGTGAATATGTGTCTAAATGACTTGACGGTTCATCAAGAAGCAACATATTTGCTTTACTATATGAAATTTTAGCCAATTGAAGCATATTCTTTTCTCCACCAGACAGAGCCCCTATGCGCTGATTAATATCTTCTTCCTCAAATCCATAGCCTGAAAGATATTCCCTAATCTCCTGTTGGGTCTTAAAACCTGCATCAAAGAACTCTTCTATAATTGTCTGCGTTTCATCTAGACTTTCTCCTTGAACTTGAGACAAATAAGCCAGCTCTATATCATCATTTATTTCAATAGAATCACTATCATGCATAAATATTGCTCGGAGTAAAGTGGTTTTACCCGTTCCATTTGGACCAATAAGAGCTACTTTATCCGTAGATTTAATTTCAAAATTAACCCCTACTAGAAGCTCTTCATCAAATGCGACTGAATAATCATTAACTTTTAATGCAATAGACTCTTCAATTTCATTTTCAGCAACTAAACTTATTTCAGTCTCCTTAATATCTACATATGGCGCATTAGTTCTACTCTTTTCTAATCTCTTTTGGATTTTTACTCTAGCTCTTAGAGACTTTCCTTTTGCAGCATCTGATTGATATGTTGCAATGTATCTTAATTTATCAATCATAATATCATTACGAAGCATTTCTTGATCATCTGCAAAAGCTAGTTCTTGCATTTCAATTTTGTTTTGAATTAGCGAGAAGTTATAATCCATAAAACTTCCATCAAACTCTTGAATTTTCTTGTTTTCAAGATGTATGATTTTATTAAAACAATGATTTAATAAATATCTGTTATGCGTAATAATTAACATTGTTCCCTTATGAGCGTTAATTAATCGTTCTAGGGCATTAAGATTTTCAAAATCCAAGAACGCATCTGGCTCATCCATAATTATTAAATCTGGGCTAGTAAGCATTTCCTTGATAACCTGGATGAGTTTAAATTCTCCGCCACTAAGCTCGGATACCTTTAAATCTTTAAGCTTAATCAAATCAGCAAGTCGCAGTTTACTATTAATATTTGTTTCAAAATCGTTTCCATCAATTGCATCAAAAGCGTCCAAGGCTTGCTGATACTTTTCAATCAAAAACTCAGTATCCGAAGAGCTTTCCATTTCAGTGCAAATGGATGTTATTTCATTTTGTAAGGTAATGAATTCTTTCGCTATATATTCAAATGTTGTAGTTTCTTTAGTTTTATCTATTTTCGAAAACTGACTCACATATCCAATTCTATAACTTGGGTCCATCTCTAATTTACCATCAAACATATACTCTTCCGGATCCATAATTATATCCATAAGTGTACTTTTTCCACTGCCACTTCTTCCTATGAATGCACAGTGTTGACCCTCTTCAAGTTTAAATGAAATTTTATCAAACAATTCCTTTTGCGGATACGAGTAAGATAATTTATCTATTTTTATCATAATATTCCCTTCCTTTATCATTCAAAAAGAGCCTATCGAAAATAAGCTCTTTAATATATAATCTTTCCAATCGCAATTATGCAATTGAATATTATTAAGTTTGCATTTTTTTAAGTATATCGTTGATATACTAACACTTTTCATTGATAATTACAATCATTTCATGTTTGAAAATTTCAGTATATATTGCAAACTCTTCAATTGTTTTATTTATCCACCTTGTCTTTAATGAATTTAAAGCATTTCTATTTAAAATTTTATATTTTTCTTGTGTTTTTCTTGTATAATAAAATAGTATAGCAAAAATAAATGAACTGAAGGAGCAACTTAATGGACAATATGACTATAATAATTATTGGCGTAACAGCCGCCTTACTAATTGGCGGGGCAATTGCATTCCTCTATTACAAAAAAAAGAGCATGACTCAACTATTCGACCAAGTTTATGCTTCCTCAAAACAGGTGCCCAAAAAAAAGAAAAACAGCTTCTTATTGCTTATGTTCATGGAATCCATGGCGGCAGCAAAAAAACAACCAAAGAAAAAATCAAAGGAAAAAGTAAAAGCAAGTGCTAGTGTAAACAAACTTAATAATCCCAAATATCTTGAACTGCAATTACTCAGAATGTCTAAGATTATTAAAGACGGACCAAAAGGTCAAAATAAAAAGACTAAACAATCACTTCGTCTGCTTAAAGATTACTTGGCATGGGAAGAAAAACAAAAGGCTGATAATCTTAAATCAAAATAAAAATCATAACATTTTTCAGGTAAAAATGCTTCCCAATAAAATGGGAAGCATTTTTTCAATATATAACTAGTCTTCTACCAGCTTACAAATTTTCAGGTTCTTTCTTGAAATACAATCTTTCCGATTTCATTTTCAAGTCAT
>CAZTZB010000075.1:0-8005 GCA_964617505.1 uncultured Peptostreptococcaceae bacterium
GATGCCTCCTGCTTTTCTTCAACCTTGATCAGGTGGAATCCGAACTGTGTCTTGACAGGTTCGCTAATTTCACCAACATTCATGGCAAAGGCTGCCGCCTCAAATTCCGGAACCATTTTCCCTCTGCCAAACATACCCAAATCTCCACCGTTTTCTTTTGAAGGACATTTTGAATATTTACTTGCAGCATCTTCGAATGCAAGCCCTCCAACAATTTCCTTCTGTATGCTTTTAGCCTCGTCCTCGCTATCCACAAGAATATGTTTGGTGCGTATGCTCTCCGGCATTTGGAAGTTATCTTTGTTTTTCTCATAATACTCTTCGGCGTCTTTTTCTTCGACAGCTACGCTTGCAATTGTTTTGTTTACAGCATACTGCTTAAGTATGTTAACCTTTACGGTTTCAAGCTGGGACTTAAAGACTTCTTCCCCGTCCATTCCGTTTGCCATCGCATAAAGATAAAAGAGTTCCTGATTAATCAACTCATTTAATACATACTCTCTACCTTTCTCACTGTTGAACTGAGCAGCACGCTCCGGTCCAAGGCTCTTGATCATCATTTCCATTTCTTCCTTCAAAATTTCCCTATTTCCCACTTTTGCCAAAACATTTTCATTCATTAAATAGTCTCCTTTAAATTTAGTATAATGCCATAATAACAGAAAGCTTAATTCCTGTCCATTTCAAGAATCCAATTTCTATCCCTAAGAAGAGCCTCTGTCTTGCCTCCCGGCTTGACTGCATCTACCCTAACATTAGTCATGTCCATGTAAAGCCTAATGGATGTCTCGCACAAATTGCCGCCTTTCATTATGAATACACCGTCAGTCATTGCGTCTCCATTTATAAGGCCTTTTTTTTCCATACCACCTAGCACAAGGCCCATGCGCATGTGAGTACCATCCTCTTCTATAAAAAAGCCGGCCACCCTATTTAAATTCTTCTCTGAAAAATACTCCGTAAGGCACACTTGACTATCCAAATGGCTTATGTCGGTCATCTTGCCTCCCGAAAACACAATTCTGCGGTTGTTCAGGAATTCCATCGAATTGCCTTCGCTGCCAAGAACCGTAGCATAACCTTCGGTTGTCTCTCTATGGACAAGAATTTCCAAGCGATTTTTTCTAACCCTCCAGAATGAATCCTCAGGCAACCTGAAAGACATTTGGTTGAAGAGGGAATTAATTATTATTTTTTCATATCCTTTTTCATTGAACAACTCACACATGCTATTAAATGTATCCTGCATTGTCTTCACCTCTTTATTATATTAAACCATAAATCGTATCCCTACCACAACCTTAAAGGACTCCCTGAAGGAATTTCACCCTTCCGAGAGCCTTAAAGTTATTTCTTGAGGTCTCTTTTCATTAACCCTTCTACATATCCATAGCCTTTGTAGACTCTTGCCTTTACATCCAGGATGCCGTCACGAGAATCATACTGCAATTCTTCACCCGTATTTTCCTGCACATAGTATCTTTCAAGCCCGTAATCCAAATAAACAGTCAAGGGTCCTTTTTCATATTTCGTATCGCTAAGTCCGTAAATCCTCGCCTTGAGATAGACCCCATCCGACGGAGGCTTTTCCATGATTGCATCAATAGAATAGTAGCCACTTCCATCAGGCTTTAGCAAGACATAAATAAAGCTGTTGTTATATTTTTCGGCATCATCAAGGATTGTTTCCGAAAGATAATCATATGATGACCTGCTGATTTCAAGATTAAGATTCACATAGTCTCCTCGAAAAAGATCCCTCGGGTCGTATGCGTCTGTGGCAAGAAGTATTTCCTCGCCCTTGGCTTTTGCAATAAGAGGCTTGTAGGCAATGCCTCCCAATATTATCAGTGGGATAAGCAGGGCAAGTAGAAACCCTAAGCCGCTTCTAGAGTCTATTTTCATGTCCTATGCCCTCCTTTTTTCTTATTCTCTCAAACGTGTATCCGAAGGCTATCAGAATAAGCCCTCCTATTATGAAGAACATGGACTTTGGCATAAAATCATAGAAGTTGTCTACATAGTATCTAAATATCAATATGCAGACAAAAAACAGGCTGCTGAAGTGTCCCTTGCCAGTATCCATTAAAAAGTATGCCATAAGGACTATTCCAAAAACTATTGCCGCCTCTCCGGCATAGCTAAAATCGGCATCAGACCATATGCCCTTGAAGGTAAGGAAAAGGCCCGCAAACCCCATAAACAGATTTCCTTGAAGAAGCAACATATTCTCGTAATTGGACAATACATATTTCATCAATATTCCAGCTCCAAAAATAAGGCCCGCCGCCAAAAGACCGCTTCCGTCAATTTCAGCAATAGAATCGATGACCCATATGGCTGCCAAAACATTTTCTATAAACAAAAAATATGGCTTTTTTTCAAAAACCAATCGATTAATTGCATAAAGAATCAGGAGAAGCCCTATGAAACCCCACGCTATTCCCTGATAATCGAAATTGCCTAAGCTGTGAACCAAAAGCAATCCATGGGCAAAAATGAAAATGAACTTGTCCTTAAGCACATAAGCCATTGGCAACACTCCCAAAGACCACAGCAGGAAGCTTTTTGAAAAATGGATTGATATGTTGTACATTTGTTCAACAAGAAAGATTCCGGCTCCAAAAATCAGTACAGATATATATACAAGGCTTCGCCCTGTTCTCGGGTAGCTTTCCTCCAAATATCTTCCGCTTGATGCAAAGCCCAAAAACGCCAAGACAAGTATAGTCAACTTAAATGCCTTGCCAATCTCCTGCCAATTGCTTGCTATGAAACTTATGATTCCAAGCCCCACAAGAATAGCTCCTATCGTGAGTATTATTCGTATGTAGTTCATGCCCTCTTCGCGGGGTTCGTATGCATCAATTATCCGCAACCTCGTCTCATGGTCTATAACTTCGTTTTTTTCGAGATATGCCGCCTCGTTTTTCAAGAATCTATAGCTCGAACTGCCGATTATTTTCTTTTTCACATAGCCACCTCCTCATGCTTTCCTTTTCATTGTAACATATCAAGAAGCGCACATTATCCTATAGATAAGTTTACCCCCCGTTTGCATAGACAATCGCAAATGGAGGGTAAAGGGGGTTTAATGATTATTTAATTGTTATCCTACCTTGCGATTTTCCAACTTCTTGTCTTCTTGCATGATTTTCCAAACTCCAATTGTGCAAACCGGAACTACATAGGCTGCGAAGAAGCCCCATGTTATGGTTCCGTATCCTTTTGCTATTAGCCCAATCAATCCAAATTGTGCAATTGCAGCACCTACAACCAAGAGAGCAATAGTAAGCGATGTTGTAAATTTAGTAGGCATTGTTTCGCCTTTTTCTTTGTATACTGAATTGATACGCTCAGTAACAGCAAATATGAAGCCTGTACCTGTTTCGATTAGTGTTCCGAAAAGTACTACTTGGAATGTTATTTGGAAGAAAGGTGAACCGAGCACTCCCAAAATGTGATTTGTAGGAACTGCAACTGTCAATATTTCCGGATAAAGACCTATCATTGCCAGGTAAAGAAGTATTCCTGGAACGATTCCGATGATTCCGGCCATGATTCCAGATCCGATTGCTTCTTTTCTTGTCTCGATATGTCTCGTTGAGAAAAGAACAGCAGGTATGATTCCCAAATTGTAGAATGCATATTTGAAACCGCCCATTGCCCAACCCGGCTTCATGTTGCCTTGGAATACTGCATTTACAATTCCGTCGCCATATTTCGTGAAACAAACAACTAGGAAGGCAATATATACTGCATAAAGCAAGAAAGACCAATATGAAAGGAATTTTTCAATGGCTTCCGATCCGTTAAATACAAGCAGTCCTACTCCAACCATCATGCCAATAACTCCAACATAATAATTGAGTCCGAAGATTTCATTAAGTATGCTTCCTGCTGTCGATGCAATTACTGCTAAAACGATGAGCAGCAATACGAAGTAACATACCTCATATATCCACCATGCCTTGCCGAGCAATTTTGTGAAAAAGGTTCTGTAGTCATAGGCCTTGAAGACCCTGGCAAATTCAAAGGTTGCGGCGCATACTAGCGACCAGATTACTGTCGATATACATACCATGGCGATTAGGCCACCCAGTGTTCCAAAGTTTAAGAAAAATTCCACGAGCTCACGTCCTGTTCCGTAGCCTCCTGCGATAACAACGGATTGAAAAACGATACCCGGAACAAAATATTTCTTAAATGTGTCTGATTTTACAAAATTCATGTGTGTTCCTCCTTAAATCGATTTTAGTATGATTGCGATTTTAACAGCCAAGCTTTTTATTCTCTACCACCCCTTTGCAGTTTTGAGTACCTCGTCGGGAATATCCCCGGCCAAGAACTCTTTCATTGATTCCTCTATAACGTCAATTGCCTTATCTATCTCTTCACGGGTAATTACGAGAGGCGGTTGGAATCGTAGTACTCCGTCTCCCAAGAAAATTATGATTACCCCTTTTTCCCAACATCTGTAACAAATTTTAGCCGCTGCTTCTCTGTAACCTTCCTTGGAATTTCTATCCTTTACCAAATCAACTCCTATGGAAAGTCCCAGACCCCTTACATCACCTATGATTTCATAGTCTCCCATGAGTGCTTCGAATCGCCCCTTGGCGTAACTCCCTAGCTCTGTACTCTTTTCTAAAAGCTTCTCGTCTTTTATTACCTCAAGCGTCGCATATGCCGCCGCGCAAGCCAAAGCATTCCCGCTCATGGTAAAGAGATGTGCTGGAGCATCCATGGCATCCATTATTTCTTTACGTGCTACTATAGCGCTTAACGGAATCCCCGAGCCTATGGCTTTGCCTAAAATAAGCATATCCGGAAGCACATCGAAATGTTCTATTCCAAACCATTTACCGGTGCGGCCAAAGCCCTGCTGCACTTCCTCGCTAACGAAAAGTATTCCATGCTCTTTGCATAGTTCATACAAGGCCTTCATATAACGGTTTGGAGGAACGATTAATCCACCGTCTCCCTGTATAGGTTCGATTATGACCGCCGCAATATCCTCGGGTGGCATAAAGGTTTTCATGGCTTTCTTGAAAGCGCCCAGGCACTCCAAATCGCAGCTTTCGCATTTCTTTCCGAAACGGCATCTATAGCACTCGGGGTATTCTATATGCTCTATTTCTCCTAGAAGCGGCCCTATCTTCCTGCGCATGTTAAGGCTAATAGCGCTTAGGGACAATGCCCCGTAGGTGGATCCATGGTAGGCACCTATGAAGGACACTATTTTCTTTCTTCCTGTATATGCCCTTGCAAGTTTTATGGCTCCATCATTAGCGTCGGAACCGCTATTGCCAAATGCAACTTTTTTTTCATAATCCCCAGGGGTAACCCCTATAAGGGCCTCAGCATATTTTACAAGAGGCTCAGAATACATGTAGGCCGCCGTATATGTTATGTACTTTCCCGCCTGTTCAGTAATAGCCTTGACTATTCTCGGGTGGGCATGTCCGGTATTTAGAGCCCCCGCACTCGACAATAAATCTATAAACTCGTTTCCATCAAAGTCTTCCAGTATTGCCCCATGTCCCTTGGCAACAGCCAAGGGATAATACGGCATCCTGGCAAACTCGGGATATACAACCGCATCTCTGTCTATAATTTTTTGCGTTTCAGACAATTCAAAACCCATAGTTATTCCTCCGTCCTATTTGTTTAAATCTGTTTTATTCTTTCTATAAGAGCCTCTGCATCCGGACCTATCCTAAACCGCACGCAATTCTTGCCAAGTCCCTCAAAGCTATCTCCCGGAACCGTAAGTACCTTAACCGACAAGAATTTTTCGTACAAATCAATATCCCTGTCAGGATGGATCAGCGTCATTATAGGAACCGTCATGCTCGTTTCAAGATTTCCAAGCAAATCTGTCGACTCGATGATTTTTTCCTTAACTTCAGCAATTTTCCTTCTGCTTTCGGCAAGAAATTCATCGTCTTTCAATGCCTCCATCGCCAAGACAGCCCCCATACCGCTGACGCAAAAGGGAACAGATACCTTCCTGTATACATCCATCAATTTCACATGCCCAACGGTGTATCCCACTCTCATACCTGCCATTCCAAAGCCCTTAGAAAAAGATTTTAAAACCATGACATTGTCGAATGTATCCAGCAGATTGACTGCGGAATTTTCTTTATCCATGAAATCGCCATAGGCCTCGTCGACAATAACGCAGACTCCCATCTTTGCTACCTTTTTAGCTATGTCGGCTATTATTTCGATTGGTATTATTTGGCCGGTTGGATTGTTTGGATTATCTATGTAACAGAATGCATGCCTTCTTTCTACTTTATCCGAGAAGCGCTTCCCATCAAACTTTCCATTGTTTAGAGACATATCTACGGTTTCATATACCCCGCCCATTACCTCGACATCCATACCGAAATCAGGAAATTGCGGCCCAATGCCAAGAACAGCTGTCCCATTATCGATAAACATCTTGTTTATTTTTGTAATGGCATCGATTGACCCTCCAGCAAGCTCTATTTGCTTAATATTAAGTAATGTATTGTCATTCCAGTATTCCATTATTGCACTTTTCAATTTAGCGTCGCCATGGGGATAATGGTTAATCAGATCTACGCTAAGTGTTTTCGCCTTCTGAACTACCCCCTCCGGAATTCCAAATGGATTAATCCCCAATGAACAGTCAATGCCGCCCACACCAAAATCCTCAGGCACATTGGCATAACTGTCGTGCTTTATTTTCTCTAAATGTTTTCTAATATGGTACATCAATACACCTCCATTCATTCAATCCTTAATACAAGCAAATACTATGCCATCTTCACAGCAATTAATATAATTTTTTGTTAACCCCTTGCAATTAGAGAGTTTATCTATAAATATAATTTGAATTCATCCTATAAAGCTTTATTTAACTCTTTATATAAATGTGTCTCATGTGACATTTTGGAGCATTATATTCAACTTTCCAAGCATGCTTTTCAGGTTCATGCGCCTAAAGCATTTTATAAATTCTGAAATTTCCCTCTATTTGCAACGCTTTAATGAATAGTTATTATTTTTAAATATTTATTTACATTGTGTGTCATATAATGTAGCATGTAACATAGATGTTACACATTATTTATTAAGGAGAACTTAATATGTCAAAACTTATATGCGAAACCTTGTTTACTCTAACCCATGAATCTAGCAAGCCCAAAAGCAATGGATCTTTAGATGAATTTTTTATCGAAAAAATTTTCCCTTCCATTGCATCAGTCTATCCTCTTAAAAGCATCGCATTGCTTTTGCTTGATAGGGAAGACAGAATCTTGTCCATTGTTTCCCCAGACGCAGATTTAAAAAAATGCAATTTCGAAAACAGGATGTTTTCTTTCGTCGAATCATCATCAGAAAAGCATAATTTCATCATAAAATACGACAAGGCAAACCTATACCTTTTAAAGAATATTCCTTACATGCTAAAAAAACCCGGATATTCGCTTCTGCTTATATCAGAAAACGAGATCCCACAAGCCTTTTCCGATTTAAACCGTATATCCGAGAGCCTTGAAACCCTTGCTGGAGAAAACGCAAGGCAACACGGGTCCTACAAGATTCTGCTGCAGTATCTCGATGCCATAGACGATGGAATCTCCGCCTGCGACAAGGACGGAAATGTAACCTATATCAACTCAAGCGCCTGCCGGTTGATTGAAGCCGACAAGAGCAAGGTCATCGGCGAAAACCTCAACCATCCTCCATTCAAGGACACAATACTTGTACAGATACTAAAATCAAAAAAACCGCAGATGGACTTTGAATATAATCTCTACTATAAAGGAAAGCCCTCACACCTCATGAATTCCGCTTATCCCGTATTTGACGACGACGGAAACATAATGGGAGCAATTGATATTTTCAGCAGGATAAAGCGTTCCTACCAAATTGCCAGCAACATGGCCGGCCATAGGGCAATCTACGAATTCGACGATTTCATTGGAAGCGGCCCTACGCTTCAGAACAAGATAAACCTTGCAAA
>CAZTZB010000076.1:0-7985 GCA_964617505.1 uncultured Peptostreptococcaceae bacterium
CATTCTTTGAAACATTTGTTGTTGGTGAAGTGATTAAGAGTTATCAAAACCTTGGATTGCAAGCACCTATATGCTATTACAGAGATAAAGACAAGCGTGAAATTGATTTAATCATTGAGCAGAACAATATTTTGTATCCAATTGAAATAAAAAAAAGTTCTTCTCCTAAAAAAGATGCTATTAGACATTTCCATGTTTTAGATAAATCAGGAGTCAATGTTGGGGTTGGGGCAGTCATATGTATGGCTAGAGATTTGCTACCTTTGGATAAGGATAACTGGCTAGTGCCTGTATGGTTAATATAGAAAGTGTTTATGTCTCAATATTTCTTTTTACGATTTTCCGAATCCTGTTATTTTGTGATAATATTATTGTAGAAATAAAAAAACCGGGGAGGAAGAAAAATGCCTTACGAAACACTTTTAATCGATAAGAAAGAATACATAGGAAGCATCACACTCAACAGACCCGATCAACTGAATACCTTTAATGTTCCTCTGTCTACAGAGCTTAATGCGGCACTTCTGGAAATGGAGAAGGACCCTGAGGTGAGGGTGGTAATAATAAAGGGGGCGGGCCGGGCCTTTTGCGCAGGCATAGATGTCAATGACCTAAAGGGCAAATCGCCACTTGAGTACAAAGTCTGGGTGGACAACATGGAGAGAATGAGCTTAACCATTGCTGGAATGGGCAAGCCAGTTATAGCATCGGCCCACAAGATAGCCGTAGCAAACGGCGTTGGCGTAGTAGCCTCGGCCGATCTTGCTATAGCCGAAGAGGGCACAAGATTTGGTACAACAGCAATAAATGTTGGACTCTTTTGCATGGGTCCGGCAGTACCACTTTCAAAGAGCGTCGGCAGAAAAAAAACCCTTGAGCTCCTTCTTACAGGAGATCTTATTGAGGCGGAAGAGGCGATGCGCATCGGTCTTATTAATAAAGTAGTGCCCAAGGGAGAGCTTGAAGCTGAGACATGGAAGATGGCAAAAAAACTTGCAGGCAAAAGTCCACTTGCACTTCAGCTTGGCAAGAAATCCTTCTACGCAATGAGCGACATGGAGTATGGAAAGGCCTTCGAACTTGTCAACAACCACTTTGCAACACTCTGCACCACAGAGGACGCGCACGAGGGCGTTGACGCTTTCCTTAACAAGCGTGAGCCAAATTGGCAGGGAAAATAAACAAAAAGTGAAAAAAGCCTCTCCGCACGATTTTGCGCGGAGGGGCTTTTATTTAGGTCGGTATATGCATACTAATTCAGCAACCACTCTGGCAGTAGCTCCCATGTCGCTGCCCTGACAACGCTTCCTTGCTTTAGGCTGAAGATTCGGGGCCAACTGCTCTCAATCTCACTACGGATTTGGGGGTAGAAGGGCTTTTCAAAGGCGGTGAAGCCGCAGTCCAGACCAAATTGGTCGAGTTTTTTCTCGAAGCGCCTTAGGTCATCGGAGTCTGTTTCAACATAATTCATGCTCAGGACTTTTTCCCAACCCTTGTTGTCAAATAAAATCAGCCTGTCCTCCGGAACGCTCAGTCGGGTCAGCTTTTGAGTTGGGTGAACCATGGCGTAGGCCGGGTCGCTGAATAGCCACACAGGGTATTCGGCACCTTCCGGACGGGGAACCTTTTGGGCGAGCTGGCGGACGAACCAATCATAGGCTTTAAGCATGACCGGAGCAGCTTCTCCGTATTTTCTTGCGATGAATTCCCTTTTAACAACATAGCGCCCATTGGACTCAAGGGTTTCGAAGACTATTGACGTTTGGGCGGTGAAAAGATCGACATTTTCAGTCATTGGCGGGCACTCCTTTCCTGATTCCGACAACCCATTCCCGGCGGATTTCCCATAGGGTAGCCTGATATATGTTGGAAATGGCGTAGTCCTCGAAGAGTCTTTCCCAGCTTTTTTCAATTTTCCGTTTGATTATTGGATAGAATCGACCCTTGTCTTCCAGTGTCAGCGCCGTTTCGTTCCCGATTCCGTAGCGGAGCAGTTCGGCGTTATGCCTGTCCAGATCCTCGTAGTCCAAGGGAAGATAGAAGAAATTCATAACATAGCCCCATTTTTCAGAGTCGGTTACAACCAAAAGGTCTTCATCCACTTCCAACTCAAGGGCAACGGTTCCTTCCACGAGAGGCAGTTGCGTGTCCTTGTCCAGTGAAACCCATATGGGATATTTTACTGATGGGTCGGGTCTCGGCACAATACGCTCCGCCCGGTAAACGTACCAAGAGTAGAGCCTCTTGTAATAGTCGGCAAACTCCTCCATTTTGAATTCTATGTATTCAGGCCTGCAGCGGTAGACCCCATTTTGCTCTAGGATATCCAGCATCCTTTGGTCTTGCCTCGACCACACCTTTACTTTTCCCATTGGTCCCCCTTTCAATAATTTTCATAAACGCGTTTACACTCTACCATAATTATAAAGGGCCTCTGTATTGTGTCAAGAGGAAAGCCTCACTCAAGAGCTGTGCTTTCGTAAAGTGTTTTTAATCTTTGCTATATTCAGTTTGAACATGAACTTTAAACGGTGATGCAGAAATGATTAGACAAGCTGCTTGCGGGAATATATAGAAGAGAGAAAGTGGATTCTTCGCCTATTTGCATCAATCAAATTAAAAGGAGGTAGTGTAAATGAAAAAAAGATTATTCCCAGTTTTTATGATTACTCTTTTATTAATAACAACAGTGTTTAGCAGTTTTTCAGTATTTGCGGAATCACCAAGTACATGGGCCCAAGCGGAAGTGGATGAGGCTAGAAGCAAAGGTCTGGTTTTACCCGAAGCTGACGATAACTTTCAAGACAACATTACTAGAGAATTGTTTTGTAAATTGGTTGTAAATTTAGTTGAACAAGCAACCGAAGACCCTGTATCAATAACAATAACTAATCCTTTTCAAGATACTAACAATACAGATATAATAAAAGCCTACCAACTAGGTATAGTTAATGGTATGTCTACAACTGAATTTGGTCCTGAGCTGCTAATAACCAGAGAGCAGGTAGCCGCAATGATGATGAGATCCGCTAGAAAATTGGACGAACTCATGAATCATCGTTACACAATGATTCAGTTGATGGGAGAGGCGAATTTTGCGGATTTAGACAATATTTCAAATTGGGCGCTCCAAGATATCAGAGAAGCTAATGCCCTGGGTATAATGAAAGGTGTGGGCAACAATAAAATTGATCCAAAAGGAAATACAACCATAGAGCAAAGCATATTGCTTATTTTACGTGTATTTAATGAATATTTGCCATTAAGAGACAATAGTGCTCCTGCTCCCTTGCCAACAGGTACTTATGAATTTGATGTTTTTGAAGGCGAGAGTGTAAACATCCAATTGAGTGATATTGCCTATGACGAAGATGGAGATGCTTTAAGAATACTCGGCATAGGCGGAAACATATCTGCCGGAAATTTGATAAACTATTCAACCTATGTTGCCTTTACCGCAAAAATGGTAGATGAAAACACCGACAGCGTTTGGAATGTAACCGTTACTGACGAAGTTGAGCAAACCGAAATCGAATTTATCTTTCATGTCAAAGATATACTTAATGAACCGCCTATCGGTCTTCAAATAATGCCTTTTAACATCGATGAAGGCCAAACACTTTCATTTTCCACTTTAGAAGTAGCAAGTGATCTTGATCTGGACAATTTATTGTTTACAGATTTTGAACTAAGCGATAGCATGACTTCTGAAATCGGCGAGGGTCAAATAATTCCTTCAATGCTTCGCGGCAATCCCAATACTTTTAGTTTTACAGCTGATTTAGTGCCAGCAGATGCATATACTATTTATGATATGACTATAACTGACGGCTCCAATGAAATTATGCTTCCTATTAGAATAAATATCAATGATGTAAATAATCCTCCTGTGGGCAACCCCATAACTACATTGCATCAAGATGAAGGCACAGGTAAAGTTTACTTTGGCCTTAATGTAGCAACAGATCCTGATGGCGATACCATAGAGGTTACGGATTTTGCAGTAAGTTCACAAAATCAATGGGATATCGGTACTCCCAGTATAAGAGACTTCGATGGAGTTGAGTATTTCTATTTTGTTGCCGATAATGTTAGTGCTGCTACATGGACATACTATGATTTAACAGTAACTGATGGAATTCATGAAGTGATCGTCACTATTAGAATACAAGTAGATAATATTAACTAGGCATTTACTATAGTTTATTTTGTGATTTTTAATCTTTTTTGAAAAATCCATTATATTGACCTCAGGATAATTTCCTGGGGTCTTTCCATTTAAGCCAAGTAAAACAGAACACTTCCCTGTATGCCTTATAATTTTTATATCCTGCCCATATAAGTCCACAATTAATGATAAAGTTCCCTCTATATATGCCAAAGGGGGAGAAACAATGAAAATGCTAACAAAATTTACACGGAAAAAAATTTCACGCGGTGGAAAAACCCACATGGAGATTACGCTTACACCTCCAAATGAACCACGAGACAAGCGGCCGGTCTGCCTAGTGCTTGCAATAGACATGAGCCAAGAAATGGGAGAGCCAGAAAAACGCTATGGATTTACCGAGATGTATACACCAATAATGAGCCGTGTTCACAGCGCGGCTTACAGCGTAATAAGAGAGCTTGGAGACGAGGACATTTTTGGCTGCGCGGTATTCAATCACGAGGGCTTCGTATGCCAAGAGCTGATACACCCCGTAAGCGCTATGGTGCCGGATATAAAAGTTCAGGTAAGCCGCATAGAACCCCACGGAGGAAGAAACATAGAAGAAGGGCTTAGACAGGCCAGCCTGCTCATTACGCAAAGAGCCCTTGCAGGCTACAAGTGCCAGATTATACTGGTGACATGCGGTAAGACCGATACCATTCTCAAAGGCAAAGAAAGCCTTCCGGATATATGCAAAATACTTAGAGAAAGAGGTATAAGCGTTAGCATGGTAGGTTGCGGACAAGGATACGACATGCATTCCTTTATAGAAATGACAGCAGCAGGCGGGGGAAGAGCCCACCATGTACAGAACTATGAGCATCTTGAAGAAATATTTATAAGGGAAATAGAATCACTCAGAAAGGAATCGGCAAGGGATATAAAACTTACAATAAAAAGCAAGCCGCCACTTGAAATAGGAAAGAATCTAAATGGATACCCCCAGATCGATAAAAGGGGGAAAAGTGAAATTTCAGTAGGCAACCTGTGCGAGCCTGTAAGCCTGTATTTCGAAATTGCATATAAAGGAAGCAAAAATGAAAACGTGGATATGGAAATATCTTCGGCATTCAAAGAAGAATATAAAATAGTTACAAGGAAAACAGAGTTTCATAACATTGAGATTGCCAAGCCGAAAGAAGAAGTCGCTTCCCTTCCATACGACTCCAAAGTGCTGACATCCTGGCTGGGAGCATTTACAGCCTGCATAATAAAGGATGCGTCCATAAAATGCGATAAATGTAAGCTTAGCCTCATTGGGCCTTCACTTGAAAAGGCAAAAATCGAAACAACTAATTTGAGCAAAATCTATGCCGGAGCGGAGCCTTTGCTAGAAAAGTGCTGCGCACTAATAGAAAAAGAAGGTAAAATATTTTTTAAGAATAGCCTTGGCATAGGAGAAAATAAAGCCGTATACTTCGAATTGACCGATAGTCTTAGAAGAAATAGCAAAAAAACCATAAAAAATCTATATATTTAACGATTCGACAATTTTCGCCAAAGGATTTCCAAAACTTATATATAACTACTATAAGTGGATAAAATTGCAAGGGGGACACCATGAGTAATTTGGGAAATTCTATGAACATGCTACTGCTTTTAAAATGTAGAAAGAAAATGAAAATAGACGAACTCGCCGAGGAGCTAGAGGTGGCGCCCAGACAGATCCGTCGCTATAGGGATGACCTTGAGCAAGCTGGCTTTGCAATATTCTCCAGCCCTGGCCCAAACGGCGGCTACGAACTTTATTCTCCGCTTAATCATTTGCCGTGCGCCATAACAAAAGAAGAGTTTGAAACCATGCAAATGCTTGGCAAGGAACTCGAAAAATCCCTTCCACATTATAAAAAAGAATTCAGATCGGTAATGGCAAAGCTTGAATACTTTAGATACTATACAAAAGATAAATCCAAGCTTGAAATGGTAAAAGAAAGCGAGCCATACGACACATTCTTTACCAAAAGAAGCTCCGCTAAAATGGACATAGACAAGGAACGCAAAAAGCTCGATGACTTCCAAAGGGCGGCCATAGGCAAGCACAAGATAAAAATGACATATACATCAAACACCTCAGGAAAGAGCACAAGAACAGTTCAGCCCTATGCCCTAATAGAACACGAGGGAGGCATATACCTAATAGCCCATTGCGAAAAGAGGGATATGAAAATGTACTTCAAGCTGGTGAGGGTAGAAGACTACGAGGTGCTGAAAGAAAAATTCCAAAGGGATAGAGCCTTTGACCTTGAGCAGCATGTAAAGAAATGCTTCGGCATATTCGCAGGCAAAGAAATACATATAGCCGTAAAGATAAAGCAGCCATTTGTCCAAACCGCAAGAGAAAGAACCATAGCGCCTAATCAAAAGATAACCAACCTGCCTGAAGAAAGCGCCATACTTCTTGAGGCAACCACCCAAGGGTTGGAAGCGGTTTGTGGTTGGATACTAAGCATGGGAGCATCAGCTGAGGTAATGGAACCACCTGAGCTTAAAGCGGCAGTAAAGGAAAAACTTCAAGGGGCCATGAGCATCTACGACAGATAAATATTTGAAGCAACAATCATAGCGAAAGATACAGGGAGAAGGGTCTTCAATGCATAACGCTATAACGGGCAGAAACGGCAATCTATACGAACACCTAAGAGCGGAAATTGCCAAGGCGACTGAGATAAAATTCATCGTCTCCTTTCTCATGGAATCCGGGGTAAGGCTGCTGGCAAGGGACCTAAAGAAAAAAGCTCTCCAAGGTGTTCCAGTCAAGATAGTGACAGGAACATACCTTGGAATAACGGAGCCATCCGCTCTCTACCTTCTCAAAAAAGAGCTTGGAAATCTGGTTGATATCAGGTTCTACCAGAACACATCCGTATCGTTTCACACAAAAACCTACATATTGAAGCAAAGCGGGGGAGGAGCCGTATTCATAGGCTCGTCCAACCTGTCACGCTCCGCGCTTACAACAGGCGTGGAATGGAATTATCGCCTCTATGAGAGCATGTCTCCAGTGGACTTTAAAGCATTCGACGAAAGCTTCGACAGGGTATTTCGGGAAGAGAGCGTACCACTTACAGACGAGATTCTAAGAAAATATGCTGCTAATTGGAGAAAACCGGGAGTTTCAAGGCTGGAGGAATTTTTTGATGCTGAAAAGCAGAAAGAAGAAATTGAGCCCAGGGGAGCACAAATAGAAGCACTATATGAACTTGACGCGGCTAGGAAAGAGGGCATAGACAAGGGTCTTGTCGTGGCGGCTACAGGAGTGGGAAAGACATACATAGCGGCATTCGATTCGATGGACTTCGACCGAATTCTTTTTATAGCCCACAGGAGAGAGATACTTGACCAGGCAAGGGATTCATTTAAAAGAGTTCATAAAAAATTGAAGACTTCAATATTTGACGGAAGCGGAAGGGATCTTTCAGGAAAGGCCGTCTTTGCAAGCGTGCAAAGTCTGGGAAAGAAAGGCTATCTTAATCCGTAATGCATAAATCCAAAAGCATTTGACTACATAGTAGTTGATGAGTTTCACCACGCGGCCGCAAAAAGCTATAGGGGAATACTGCAGTACTTCAAACCCAAGTTTCTCCTCGGGCTTACCGCAACACCCTACCGCATGGACATGAAGGATATATTCAAACTCTGCGGAAACAATGTAATATATGAGATTCGCCTTAAGGATGCAATAAACAGGGACATGCTTTCCCCCTTCAAATACTACGGCATATATGACGAAACCGATTATGAGTCCATAAGAATAAAGAATGGCAAATATGAT
>CAZTZB010000077.1:0-7702 GCA_964617505.1 uncultured Peptostreptococcaceae bacterium
GAATGCTTCTTCCGGCGCAGCCTCTTCTGCTTCAGTTGCCGGCTCTTCCGGTGTCACCTCTTCCTTGGCGCAACCCACAAACAACATGGATAAAACCAATAATAATGACATTAATACTAAAAACGATTTCTTGAACATGATTTACTCCTCCCGTATATTATATTATTTTATTTTTATGCCTTCATAATCCATTTTTTCAATGGATGCGAGGGCTTCAAGCCTATATCCTTTTTCTCTTAAAATCTTCCCGCCGTCTTGAAATGCTTTTTCAATTAAGGCGACTACTCCAACAACATTTGCGCCTGCCTGTTCAACCAGGTCTATCATACCCAATGCAGCTTGACCGTTTGCAAGAAAATCATCAACAACAAGCACATTTTCACCCTTGCTTAAATATTTCTTAGAAACAACCACATCATAGTTGCATGACTTTGTATATGAAAACACTTTGGTTTTATATAAATCATCCCCAATGTTTCCTGATCTTATCTTTTTTGCAAAAACAAAAGGGACATCGAAATTTCTAGCAACAGAATACGCCGCAGGAATTCCCGAGGTCTCAATAGTAAGTATCTTGTTTACGCAGCAGTCCTCAAACCTTCTATAAATCTCTTCCCCTATGTCATCCATTAGCTTGTAATCAACCTGATGATTGATAAAGCTGTCAACCTTTAATATGTTTCCATCCAGTACTCTGCCGTCTTTCAATATTCGTTCTTTAAGTGTCTTCATTTTTCCTCCTCAAAGCAAAAACCCAACCGAATTAGGTTGGGAGTCAGAAAAAACTGCTCCCGTAGTCGGATTGTTAACGGCAACCCGGTAGAAACTTTTGGACCATATCTCCAAATTTATACGGACGAACTTTTAATCAAATTATTAATTTAATATTCGTTATTATTGTAAAACAAATTTACTCAAAAATCAACCTATCATTACATTTTCCCCATTATTGTTTCAGTTATATAATCCTCAATAGGCTTTTCAATATATTTTATTTTATCTGTGTTGAAATCATATCGAAACATGAATACATTAATAAGCAATTTTCCGCCCCTAGTATAGAAGGGCTTTCCATGGCCCGGAATAAATGCTATCTCAATCTGTTCGTCTTGATTTCCGCTAATCTTTTCTTCAATTGCTTTCACTTCTATGGATTTAACCGTATCTATTATCATCTTCATTACTTCAGGATCTTCCATTATCCACATGTTGTAATTCCAAAAGCTTCCTTCCTTCTTGTTTTCGGGACGAAACATCTCTCTGTTAGATATCGCGCTTAAAATTTTTCTTACGGATTCCTTATTGAACTCGTCATCATATAAAGACTTCATGTCTTCCATTTCTGCTATGTCGTTTAAGTATCTTTCGCCTACTTTTTCTCTCTCCAAAGTAGCTGTCCAAAAATATATCATTGCTTCAAAAACCCTTAAATCCATTTTTAAACTCATAAGAAACCCCCTCAAATTTTTTAGTACTATTTATTATACCATCAATTTCTTTTTGAGTTTAACTTTTTGGTATAAGAATGCTACTATTTGGGTAAGATTACTATATACAAATAAAAGGAGGCCTGCCATGTCAACATATGCTTATATTGCAATTATCGCCGTCTTATTCATAGTTTTTTTTATTCGGCAACAAAGAAAGCTAAAAAATTCTGAATCTTTTTCAAAATCAGCTCTGGATTTTTTTAATTCACTCGATAATTTTACGCCTTCCTACGGTATTTTCGGAATAAAGGATCCTTCCGGACATAGTAAAGCCATGGCTCTTGACCCCAAAAATGAAGTTATTTGCTTGTACGATGAAAACGAAAAAAACAAGCATCATATTATGAATTACTCAGAATTGCTATCGTCAGAAATTTTCGAAAATGAAACTTCAATATCTTTCTTTTCCGAGGATTCCAAAATACTTAAACTCAATTTCGAGAAGGAACTTGCCGAGGAAGAGAAAAAAATATTTAATATTTCTGTGGAGTGCACATTTCTTTCGGATAAAATCCCGAGTTTTAAGATTTATACAATAAATTCAAAAAATCCTGTCGACAACAACGAATACCTTTTCAAAAGGGAAGAAACAAACAAGTGGCACCGTCTTATGGTCAAAATAATCGATTACAACAATGAGTCGGTCAAAAATATAAATTGACCGACAAGCATTCTTTCCACCTTAAATAATATCGTTCATCTAGAGATCCTTGAAAGCCTCTCTTACGCTTTCGAGGGTCTCCCATTTTTTGCTGAAACAGAACCTTACCTGATGAATTCCATGCTCCTTTTTAGAATAAAAGGATGTCCCCGGCACAACTGCAACACCTGTCCGCTTGATAAGCTCCATGCAAAATTCATAGTTGTCTTGAGTACCATATTCCTTCATCAGCTTTTCGCAGTCGGCCATGATGTAGTAGGCGCCTTTTGGTCTGTAGGGCTTAAATTTGCTATCCTCAAGGGTTTCAAACACATGATTTCTTGCCTGGGTATAATGCTCCTGCAAGCCCCAATAATAGGATTCATCGAGCCTTAGCGCTGTAACAGATGCATGCTGAAACGGTGTAGGCGCGCCTACAGTAAAAAAGTCATGCACTTTCCTGATGCGGCTAGTTAAGCTCTCATTCGCTATTGCCCAACCAACCCTCCATCCAGTGACTGAATAGGTTTTTGAAATAGAGTTAATTGTTACAGTTCTATTCTCCATACCCGGAAGAGAGGCTATTGAGATATGTTTTTCTCCGTCAAAAAGAATATGTTCATATATTTCATCAGTAATTGCATAAACGTCCCATTTCATGCATAGGTCTGCAATCTTCTCAAGCTCTTCTCTTGAAAAAACCTTGCCTGTAGGATTATTCGGCGTATTTATTATTATTGCCTTGGTTTTTTCGTTAAAAGTATTTTCAAGATCCTCATCGTCATAAGACCACGCAGGCGGTTTAAGCCTTACATAACGCGGAGTAGCGCCCGAAAGTATTCCATCGGGTCCATAGTTCTCATAGAAGGGTTCAAATACTATTATTTCGTCACCCGGATTCACGAGAGCCATCATGGTTGAAATCATGGCCTCAGAGGCTCCGCAGGTAACCGTTATTTCCGTCTCGGGATTACACACGATTCCATTGTAAGCTTTTGCCTTTATAGCTATTGCCTCTCTTAATTCCTCTTCCCCAAAGGTTATGGGATACTGATTTAGCTCCTCATCTATCGCGCGCTTAGCTGCTTCTTTTAATATGTCAGGGCTTCCAAAGTCGGGAAATCCCTGAGACAGATTGTGGCCCCCATAAAATTTGCTGACTCTTGTCATTTCCCTTATTACAGATTCCGTAAAAGCCTCGGTCTTTTTTGACAACTCTTTCATAAATAATCCTCCCACACTTTTATTATGTTCCAATGTTATCATAATAAAAAACAACAAGCCACATACACTTGTTGCCCAGATAAATTAGCCGAATAATAGGTCTAAAGCATATAGCTTTTTGGGGGTGCAGATAAAAATAGCAAAAGAGACAGACCATGAAAATTGCCTGCCTCCTTGTGTTTTTAAAAAATGTCTCTCATCTTAATAAAAGCCGGTCCCAGCAAAACAATGAAAAGACTAGGAAAAATAAAGAATATCAAGGGAAACATCATCTTTACAGGTGCCTTAAGCGCGGTTTCCTGAGCCCTTTGTCTTCTTTTAACCCTAATATTGTCTGCCTGAATCCTAAGTATTTTACCAATGCTAACTCCCATTTGTTCTGCCTGGATTATAGAAGAAATAAAGACCTGCAGGTCAGGCAAATTACACCGCGCGGACATATCCGTCAAAGCTTGTCTTCTGGTTTTTCCTATAGCAATCTCCTTGACTGCCTTGCCAAACTCCTTGGTCATTTCATTCGTGCCTCTTGATGCAACCTTTTCCATTGCCCCATCAAAACTGAGTCCCGCTTCAACGCTTACAGTAAGCAAGTCCAGTATGTCGGGGAGCTGCTGGGTCATTTTTATCTTTCTTTCCTTTATTCTATTATTCAACAAATAGATTGGAAGCATGTCCCCTGCAAGCAAAACAATAAGGAATACTATTATCTTCATAATTATTGTTTCAAAGTTTTTCATAAAGAATAGATAGTATATAGCAGGGAAAGCTAGAAGAAAAACAGTTCTCAAGGCAAGCCAACTTGTCACACCCATATGAAAGGGATGATCCGCAGCCTTAAGCTTTTCTTCAATCCTAAGCATGGTCCCCTTTGGTGTTATCTTTTTGGTAGTTTCCGCTATTTTTTTCCTTAAGGGCTCAATAACACGCTTTTCAAAGGACAGTTTCTTTCTATCATCAATAATAGTTTCCTGATTTCCCACAACCCCGTCCAGCATTTCAAGGCGATGTTTCACATTCAATCTTTTCCAATAAAGCACCGTCACAAAAAGGGTGAATAAAAGGCCAAGGGATAAAAATATCAGACTTGCAAGTATATAAACCATTTCCCACCCTCCTAAAATTTAATGTTTATTATTCGCCTAATAAAAATGAAGCCAAGCAATTGCCCTATAACTCCCAATACAAGCAATTTTTGCCCCGTACTGTCAGTAAACAAAAGTTTCATGTGTTCAGGACTGTTTATAAACATGAAAACCGCAAGAAAAATGGGAGCCGATGATGCTATTATTCCCGAAAGTCTACCCTGTGCCGTAAGGGCACTAACCTCTCCCTTCAATTGAATTCTTTGCCTAATTGTTCCAGAAATATTGTCAAGTATCTCTGCCAAATTTCCACCTATCTGCCTTTGTATCTTAACCGCGGTAACTACCAGTTCCAAATCGTCAAGGGTCACCCTTTCCAACATCTTGTCAAGCGAGTCATCCATAGAAACTCCATACGAGGTTTCCTTTACAACTTTTTTAAATTCCAGGCTGATAGGCAACGGCATTTCCCTGCCAACTGTTGCCATGGCCTGATTGAAGCTGTAACCGGCTCTTAAAGAGCTTGCCATCATATCAAGTGCGTCTCCAAGCTGTTCATTTATAGTTTCCAGACGCTTTTTCATTTTTGCCATTATTATTATTCTTGCTAGTAAAAAAACAAGCGGCACAATCAATAGACTGGTCAATAAATTTTTTGTAAAGAATGCTACAAGAAAATATGAAATCGCCGCAGCCGATAAAAGAAAAACCAGCATTTCCTCGCCTCTTACAGGGATATCTGCACGCTCCATGTCCTTTTCCATGCGTACTCGCAATCGTTCAAGCAATAGCAGCTTTACTACAAATCCGCTAATCTTTCTCCTTGCAAATTGAAAACCGCTTTTAGAGAATCTACGTTCTGCCCTTTCTTTTTTATGTTCTTCCCAATCAAAAAACTTTTCGAGTCTGTTGATTGGTTTGCTTTTGCTTTTAATTCCGCTCGCTAGCATAATTACGAAGAACAAGTCTATGAAAATAATTGCGACAATAAACCAAATCATACTTTCACCACCATTTCATCAACTAAACCATTCCTCCTGTACGCGAATGCCAGCATCTTCAATCTTATTTATAAACTTAGGCCTTATTCCTGTAAACTCCAGGCTTCCCTTTATCATTCCTTCATCATCTTTTCCTGCTACTTTATAGGCATAAATATCTTGGAGTGTTACAACATTTCCCTCCATACCCTGTATCTCTGTCACATTGGTTATTCTTCTGCTGCCGTCCTTGAAACGGCTTTGGTAGACAATCAAATTGATTGCCGAGGCTATTTGCTCCCGTACTGCTGAAAGAGGTATTTCCAAGCCTGCCATCAAAACCATAGTTTCAAGCCTTGTAAGCATATCCCTTGAAGAGTTGGAATGGCCTGTAGTAAGCGATCCATCATGGCCCGTATTCATTGCCTGCAGCATATCAAGAGCCTCGCCGGTCCTTACCTCTCCTACTACAATTCGATCCGGTCTCATCCGAAGGCTGTTCCTGACCAAGTCCCTGACTGAAATCTGACCCTTGCCTTCTATATTCGGAGGCCTCGTTTCCATCCTCACAAGATGCTCCTGGTGAAGCTGGAGCTCTGCTGCATCTTCAATGGTAACAATGCGTTCCTCCTCAGGTATGAAACATGACAAGACATTGAGCGTAGTAGTCTTTCCGCTTCCGGTTCCGCCTGATACAATAATGTTTAAACGAGCCTCTACGCAAGCCTTTAAAAAGCTTGCGACCTGAGGCGATATTGTTCCAAAATCTATCAAATCATGTATGGTATAGGGCTCCGTTGCAAATTTCCTTATGGTCAATATCGGCCCATCAAGAGCCAAGGGATGAATAACCGCATTAACGCGGGATCCATCGGGTAGCCTGGCATCCACCATTGGCGATGATTCATCGATTCTTCTCCCCAATGGAGAAACTATCTTTTCGATAATATGAAGAACATGTGAATCGTCCTTAAAAACTACAGAAGTTTTTTCTATTCTTCCGTTACGCTCAACATACACATTTCCATGTCCGTTAACCATAATCTCGGTTATTGCGTCATCCTTTATTAGCGGAGTTATGGGCCCGTATCCTATAATTTCATCAATTGTATCCGCAATGATTTTTTCCTTTTGTCTGCGTGTAACAAAGGTGTCTTCTTCCTTTAATATATCTTCAAGTATGCTTGTAAGGCTTTCTTTTATTTTCCCTTTGTCTATGGATTCGTCCTCGGATTTTTCCATAAGCCTTTTCTGCATCTTGCCCTTTAGGATATCGTTTTGTCCATCATAAACTTTTTTGCCCTTCTGTTTGCTTTCATCCGTGTCCAAATTCAAGGATGAACCGTTTTTTTCTTTTTCAATACGTTCCAATAGAGACATATTCCGCCCCCCCTATTTACCAATCCATTTGCCAAGCATTGATTTCTTTTCATCTTTTCCCATTATTTCATCCACTATATTATAGATGCTTTTTGTTACCGGGCTCCCCGGATTATTTAAAACAAAAGGCTTGCCCTTGTTAACCGCATCAATGATTGTGCGGCTGTCCTCGGGAACTATATGGGATATTTTCTTTTCTGTCGTTTTTTCCAAATCGGCTACATTTATTCCAAAATTACGATGATATCTATTAAGCACCAGTTTAATTTTGTCGTCTTTATAATTTAAGGTTTTCATAACGTGGAGTCCCGACTTCACATTTTTTATTGTAGGCAAATCCAATGTCGTCAAGAGCATTATGCTGTCGGACAAATCAAGAGTAGCAAGGTTTACATCATGAAAAGCCGGCGCCATGTCTACAATAATATACTTGTAGCTTTCCTTCAATGTGCGAAGTATTCTCTGAACATTGCCTCCCGTGACAAACTCGGCATATTCAGGTCTTGATGGGGCAGGTAAAACCCGCACTCCGGAATCATGGAGCATCATATAGTCTTCCAAAAGCTCCTTGTCAAGGCTCTGAATGTCCTTAACCAGTTCCATTACGGTACGCTCCGGATAAAGATTTAGCATTACCGAAACATCTCCAAACTGCAAATCCAAATCCACAAGGGCAACCCTGTCTTCGGTCTTTTGCGCCAGAGCCGTTGCAATGTTTGTAGCTATCGTGCTTTTTCCAACTCCGCCCTTTGTGCTGAATACGGATATAATTTTGGGTTTTATATCTTCCTCGTGCTGTTTTCTGCCGTATAGTACTTCCCTTCGCTTTAAATCCTTGTCATACAAATCAAGAATGGTATCTATGTATACATCAGCCGGTGCAGGTTTGACTATGTAATCCCTCGC
>CAZTZB010000078.1:0-7478 GCA_964617505.1 uncultured Peptostreptococcaceae bacterium
GAATTTACTATTGTTTCCTTTTCTTAGAGCCTGTTTTTTTTGCTATATAGCGGCGATTACTTCAATTTCAACATTTACTCCCAACGGAAGTCTTGCAACTTCAACACAAGCCCTTGCTGGTTTATGCACATTGAAATAAGTAGCATAAACTCCATTAATTTTTCCAAAATCATCCATATTTTTAATGAAAATCGTTGCTTTAACAACATTTTCAAGGCAAGTTCCGGCATCAACTAAAATAGCTTTTACATTTTCAAGGCATTGCTTAGCCTCGTCCTCTATCCCAGACTTAACCATTTCTCCCTTTGCGGGATCAAAGGGTATCTGACCCGATACATAAATCGTGTCGCCTGCAATTACAGCATGTGAATATGGTCCTACAGCAGCCGGAGCGTTTTCAGTATTAAACATTTTAATTTTCATTTTTCTACCTCCAAGTAGTTTTATCAACCCTATTTTACTACAATATTAACAAGTTTCCCAGGAACATAAATGAATTTTTTTATTTCCTTGCCTTCTATTGACTTCTTGACCTTGTCCATATCCATTACAATCTCTTCAACAGCCGCTTTATCAGCCTTTCTTTCTACAGAAAATCGTTCCTTCACTTTTCCGTTTACTTGAACCACAATTTCCACTACATCTTGAACAGTTTTAGCCGGATCGTATGTGGGCCATGACAAATCGTGTACACTCTCTCCATGTCCCAAAATCTGCCACAATTCCTCCATCATATGGGGGGCAAATGGTGCAAGCAGTGTCAGGATGGTCTCAATTGACTGCTTCATTGTAGCATGGTCATAATCCTTATCCATATATTTGTATGTCTCATTTACAAGCTCCATGATTGCGCTTATTGCCGTATTAAAATTGAATCGGCCTTCTACATCCTCTGAAACCTTCTTGATTGTCGAATTAATGTGATATTGCATTTCTTTTTCCATCGGCCCATCGATTTCTATGCCTTCGGATTTAACTGCATCAAGCACGTAATGCACAAGTCTCCATACCCTGTTTAGGAATCTATACGAGCCTTCAACTCCCGCATCGCTCCACTCAAGGTCTTTTTCAGGCGGGGATGCAAACAATATGAAAAGACGCGCAGTGTCCGCACCATATTTGGAAATTATATCCTCGGGACTAACAACATTGCCCTTTGACTTGGACATTTTAGTTCCATCCTTCAAAACCATTCCCTGGGTCAATAGATTCTTAAAAGGCTCGCTCTCAGACGAAAGTCCTTGGTCATATAAAAATTTATTAAAGAAACGCGCGTAAAGCAGATGCAGGATTGCATGCTCAACACCACCAATATATTGATCTACATTCATCCAATATTTAGCCTTTTCTTTGCTGAATATTTCATTGTCGTTTCTTGCATCCGTATATCTTAAGAAATACCATGACGAGCAAACAAAGGTATCCATAGTATCCACTTCCCTATGCGCCTCGCCTCCGCAAATTGGACAAGTCGTATGCACAAAGCTTTCACTCGAGCCTAGAGGCGAATCGCCCTTTCCACTGAAAGCTACATCGGTTGGCAATTTAACCGGAAGATCCTCTTCAGGAACGGGAACCTCTCCGCATTTGTCGCAGAAAATTATTGGAATAGGTGCTCCCCAATAGCGTTGTCTCGAAATAAGCCAATCCCTGAGTCTGAAATTAACGGTTCTCTTGCCGATTCCTGCTTCTTCCATATATTCGCTTACCTTATCGATGGCTTGGCTGCTGTCCATTCCATTGAACTTATCAGAATTTATCATGATCCCTTTGCCAACATAAGGTTCTTCCATTTCTTCGGTCAGCAGTTTATCCTCCGGTGTAATAACAGGGATTATCTTAAGGCCATACTTCTTGGCAAATTCAAAGTCCCTTTCGTCATGGGCAGGCACCGCCATTATGGCCCCTGTTCCATATCCCATAAGAACATAATTGGCAACATAAATCGGTATTCGCACACCATTTAAAGGATTTACGCAATATTTGCCTGTGAAAAACCCTTCTTTTTCTACATTGGCTGATGTTCTTTCTATGTCGCTCGAGGATCTGATCTTTGCCATGAATTCATTGTAGCCATCTTCGTATTCCGTTCCTTTAACCATTTCATAAACCAAGGGATGCTCTGGAGCAAAAACCATGAATGTAACTCCATAGGTCGTATCGGGCCTAGTGGTGAATACTTCCATATTTTCTTCCATGCCCTCAATTTCAAAAATCATTTCCGAACCATAGCTCTTTCCAATCCAGTTTTTCTGCATAGTCTTGACCTTTTCCGGCCAACCTTCCAAAATATCCAAATCGTCAAGAAGCCTTTCGGCATAATCTGTAATCTTAAAATACCATTGCTCAAGATTTTTCTTTATAACAGTTGTTTCACATCGCTCACACTTTCCGTTTACTACCTGCTCATTTGCAAGTACGGTTTCACATGAAGGACACCAATTAACTGCGGATTTCTTCTTGTATGCAAGTCCGTTTTTGTACAACTGCACAAAAATCCATTGAGTCCATTTATAGTACTCTTCAGTGCATGTGGTAACCTCTCTATCCCAGTCGTAGCTGAGACCTAATTGCTTAAGCTGACGCTTCATTTCGGCGATATTCTGCTTCGTCCATTTATCGGGACGGATGTTGTTTTTAATTGCCGCGTTTTCCGCGGGCAACCCGAAAGCATCCCAGCCTATTGGATGAAGAATGTTGAATCCATTCATTTTCTTGTAGCGAGCAACTACATCTCCTATGGAATAATTTCTAACATGTCCCATATGCAATTTACCTGAAGGATAAGGAAACATTTCAAGAACATAGTATTTTTCCTTTTCCGGATCCTCGTACACCTTGAAGATATTTTTTTCTTCCCATTCCTTTTGCCATTTCTTCTCAATTTTATTAAAATTGTATCGCTCCATAAAATTACTCCTCCCTCATTAAAATCTGCAATAAAAAAAGCACCACTAGAAACAAACGTCCCCCATAGGGACGAGATTTTCTCGCGGTACCACCCTACTTGGCAATTAAGCCCTCTTAAAGCCTTGTAAAGGAAGCCACTCCTATTTTTATCGGGGCGAGTTCGGATTGTTTCTGTGCCATCTTTCAGCTTCCACAGGCTCTCTTTGACAGAAGGATCTTCTTACTGCTCCCCATATTCTATATTCAATTACTATCTATTTTAATTATTTTACAGCAAACTGTCAACATCCAATCGGGTTGAACCACTCCAAAGTTTTTCCAAATCATAAAACATCCGTTCCTCAGACTTGAATATATGCACAAGCACATCTCCGTAATCAAGAAGTATCCATCTTCCTTCTCTATATCCCTCTTTGTGGGATGCAAGCATATCACTCTTTTTTAGCTGATATTCTATCTCATCAGATATCGCCATTGTATTTCTGTCAGAGCTACCTGTAGCAATAATAAACACTTCCATTTCGCTTGAAAGTTTCGAAATGTCAAGAACCTCTATGTCCTTTCCATTTTTTGCATCAATCGCTTTTATGATTTCGCTTATTTTTAAATTATCTATCTTAAACACCCCCTTATTTTATCTTTTTAACATTCTTAGATAGCAAATCATTTCTTGCATATATTGTGTTTATGTTTATAGCTTCCCCTTTTTCTATCAGATATAGAAGCGTTTTATCAATAGCTCCAAGAACCGCTTGGTCTAAATCCGAAAAGGCCTTCTCTCTTATTTCATCAACACCTTCAAAATCTCTGGAAATTTCCATTATGTCGGCAAGATATATTATCTTTTCAAGCTTCGACATATTTGCCCTTCCAAAGGTATGGTTTCTTATAGCGCTTAAAACATCCCTATCTTTCACTCCATATTTTTTTTCTGCTATACTTGCTCCCACTATGCCGTGATACAGATTGATTGAACCGCATATTGTCAAATACTCGTCACGGAGATTTTGTTCATTTACATATCTTCGCATTTTATCATCTGTAAAATTCTTGGCATAGTCATGGAAAAGTGCAGCTTTTTCAGCCTTCTCTTTTGAAACTCCATGCGCCTCGGCTAGTTCAATGGCCACATCAAGGACTCCCATAACATGTTTGAACCTCGATTTTTTCAAATTCCCTTCAAGCCAGGAAACAAGCTCTTCTCGATTATTCATTCATATCCTCCGAATACAAGCCATTCTTCAAGATATAATGTTCTACAGCTTCTGGAAGAAGGTACTTTATCGGCCTGTTGCCTGCTATTCTATTTCTTATGTCTGTAGATGAAATGTCGACCGCCGAAACTGCCATCGTCTGTATTTCAGCACCATAATTAGCTTTGTAATATTCAATCATGGCTGACATATTGCTGTTTGTTACACCTGGCCTGGTAGCGGCAATAAATTTGCACATCTTTAGCAATTCAGCCGATTCTTCCCATGATTCAACCGTGCTTATCGCATCAGCTCCTATAATGAAATAGAACTCTACTTTTTTGTCCCTATATTTTTTATCGAGTTCCCTCATGGTCTCTATAGTATAGGAAACCGCCTTCTTGTCTATTTCGATACGCGAAACATCAAGATACGGATTGGTCATAGTTGCAAGAAGAATCATAAGATAACGATGTTCACCTTTTGTGATTCTCATTTCTCTCTTATGTGGAGGTATTCCCACCGGAATGAAAATGACCTTGTCTAGATTATAATTTTGCCTTATTTGCTCGGCTATTACTAGGTGTCCATAATGAATGGGATCGAAAGTCCCTCCCATAATGCCTATCTTGTATCTTTTATCATCCTCAAGCACCAATTGATTTCTAAACATTTCATCCTCCGCAAAAGATCTATTTTTTCCTAAAAAATCTACGGCAACTCTATAGTCTTATTTTCCTTTGATTCCCTATATATAACAAACTTTCTTCCAATCGCCTGTACAAATTCCGCTTTAAGACTTTCCGTCGCTTCGTTAGCCGCTTCCTTAGCTGTCAAAGAACAATTTTCAAGGACATGCACCTTTACTAGCTCTTTAGCCTCAAGTATTTCACCCAATTGAAGCAGCACGGCTTCGGTGATTCCATCTTTTCCTATTTGCATCTTTACTCCAAGGCCGTTAGCCAATGCCTTAAGATAGCTTCTTTGTTTTCCCGTCATTAAAAACACCTCCTTTACTCAATGTAATCAAATTCGTATCCCTCTATTTTTATTGTTGAGCCCTCGCCTGCGCCCATTTCCTTAAGTTCTTCAAAAACGCCCTTCTTCTTGAGTATTCCCTGAAACCTCTGCACCGAATCCCAATCCTCAAAATTAGTTGAATTCATCAATTTTTCAACTGAGTAGCCAGTGATAATGAATGTTTCATTCTCTCTCTCGATATTCCAATCGCGTTCCTTTTTCTTATAACGATACACTTTGTGCTTGTCCTTGTCTTCTATTTCAATTTCCATTTCAGCAGGCTTAAGATTATCCAACATTCCAGTAATATGCTTCATTAGGTCATCCAAGCCTTCGCTCGCAGCAGCAGATATTATGAATACTTCATATCCCCTGCTTTCCATTTCACCTTGAAAAGCATCTATGACGGTTGTGTTCAAAACCAAATCGGCCTTGTTGCCAACTACAATCTGTTTTTTGGCAGACAAGTCCATTGAATAGGCCCCAAGTTCCTCGTTTATCATTTCAAAGTCTTTTATGGGATCTCGTCCCTCTGAACCAGAAATGTCAACAACATGCACAAGCAAACGAGTCCGCTCTATGTGCCGCAGAAAATCATGTCCCAGCCCTGTTCCTTCATGGGCACCTTCAATTAATCCCGGTATATCTGCCATTACAAAACTCTTGCCCTTAATCGATTCTACCACACCCAAATTTGGATGAATTGTAGTAAAATGATAATTCGCAATTTTGGGTTTGGCCTTAGAAACCTTTGAAAGAATAGTTGATTTGCCAACATTCGGCAAGCCTATCAATCCAACCTCTGCAAGCAATTTTAGTTCAAGCACCAGTAACTTCTCGTCGCCGGGATTACCGGGTTCCGCAAAGTTGGGAGCCTGGCGTATTGAACTTTTGTAGTGAGTGTTTCCATTTCCGCCTTTTCCGCCCTTGGCTATAACGACCGACTGATCTTTTTTGACAAGATCTGCAAGTATTTTTCCTGTTTCCTCGTCCTTTACTACTGTTCCCGGCGGCACGCTAAGCGTCAAATGGCTACCCTTCTTGCCAGACCTTTGCTTCTTCGCGCCATTCTCTCCATTTTCAGCCTCATACTTTGTCTTATAGCGAAAATCCATGAGGGTTTTCATCCCATCATCCACTTGAATGATTACATTCCCTCCATTGCCTCCGTCTCCGCCGTCAGGTCCACCGTCCGGAATATATTTCTCGCGTCTGAATGAAATGGCACCATCTCCGCCTTTGCCAGCTCTTACCGATATTTTTGCCTCATCTATAAACATATTTTCACCCTCTAACAATAAAAAACCCATACCTCATATAGGGCATGGGCTTTTTTTCTATTGAACATCAACATTTGCCGGATAAACACTGGCCTGTTTTCTATCCTTGCCTTTTCGTTCGAACCTTAGAACTCCATCAGTTTTTGCAAACAGCGTATCATCGCCGCCTCTTCCAACATTCAAACCCGGATGGATTTTCGTGCCTCTTTGTCTGACAAGAATACTTCCAGCACTAACAAATTGACCATCAGCCCTTTTGACGCCAAGTCTCTTTGATTCACTATCTCTACCGTTTCTAGACGAACCGACACCCTTCTTACTTGAGAAAAGCTGGAGATTCATTTTAATCATCATAATCGTCGCACCTCCTTACACAAATACTAACATAATCGGGATAACTTTCAGCAACGCTTCTGTATCCCACATAAATCGTTTTCATTATTGACGCCACCATTTGTTTTTCTTTCAATGGCAACGTTTTCGGAACTTCACATCTAAGATATCCTTCAGCAATTTCATAATCGAAATCAACGCCTGTCAATTCGCCCAATGCGTTAACCGCAGTCTGTGCAAGTACCGAAACGCTTGCGCAAACTATGTCTCTTCCATATTCCTCGCTTTCAGCGTGTCCGGAAACCTCAAAACCCATGATTTCTTTACCATTTTTAAAAACTATTATTTCTATCATGAAGTTCTTCCAGCTTTCTTATGCGTTAATCGCGTCAATCTTGACTTTTGTATACGGCTGTCTATGTCCTTGTTTTCTTCTGTAATCCTTTTTTGCTTTATACTTGTAAACGATGACTTTAGGTCCTTTGCCTTGCTCAAGAACCGTTGCATCAACCGAAACACCTTCGATATAAGGTTTCCCAAAGGAAACTTCGCCTTCTTTGGAAAAAGCAAGAATTTTCTCGAAATTTATCTTTCCACCTTCAGCTTCGTTGAGTTTTTCGATGAAAAGTGTATCGCCTTCTTCTACTCTGTATTGTTTTCCACCAGTTTCAATAATTGCATACATAACTTGTACACCTCCTCTAAAAAATCTCGCCAAATTCAGGCGTCCATAGGCTCTTAA
>CAZTZB010000079.1:0-7451 GCA_964617505.1 uncultured Peptostreptococcaceae bacterium
ATACATATGGGAAAATCGGCAGATACGATTTTAAATAAAATATTGGAACCGAGATTTATGAAGGCAAACATTTATTACATAGGTATTATTATGATTATAGTACTCTTTTCTTTGATTTCTCCCGAGAAAGATCTTGGATTTGTCGAGGGTGGGATTTTTCCATTGAATGAGCAATGGGAAGTGTCGCATGGCTCTGACATTTTAAAGGATGTTTCTTTGCCTTATAAAATAGATGGCAGTCAAAAGGAAAGTGAATTTTCTATAACAAAGGCAATCGAAGAAGACTTTGAAGATGGAATGTTTTTGAGAATACGAGCTTCCATGCAAGATATTAAGGTGATTGCAAAAGGAGAGGTCATATACGAAAGCAAAAGAAACAATGAAGGGACTCTGACATTTCCGGAAGTAAGTATGTGGCACTTGGTCAAAATCCCGAAAAATATGGAAAGTGAAAAATTGACTATCGAATTCTCGACGCAGATTGATACCTTCAAAGGAGTGGTGAATCCCATATATTACGGGACGGAAGGGGCATTGCTCAAGGATTTGATATCGCGGAATTGTACCGGTCTGATTGTAGCTATAGTTATGCTGCTCGTTGGAACAGTATCGATACTTGTTTCATTTGCATTGAGAAAATTGGATGATAGAAGATTGTTTTATATTGGGATATTCTCCGTAGCAGCGAGCATATGGATGTTTTCAGAACTGCGAATTCTACAATTTCTAACAGGCAACAGGTTTATATTAGGAGGAATCAGTTATTTAATGGTTCCTATAATCGCGGTTTCGCTTATCCGTTACTTTGGGATCGTTGTTTTGGAGAAATATTCAAAAATCGTTGATGGGATTTCTGTTCTTCTGGCTGCTTGCTTTGTAGTTTTGCTTGTTTTTCAGATGCTTGGAATAGTGCCATTCATCAGTGGAGTGGCATATGTGAATATTTTATTGAGTTTGGTTATTTTTTGGCTCGCGGCTATTATTTTTTATGAGGCTGTTTTGCTGAAGAATAAAAAAGCAGGCAAATACGGCGTTTATATGAGTGTTCTGATAGTCTCAGGGTTGATGGAAATCTTTGTATTTTTCACAAAGAATTTTGAACATATGTCTCAATACAGCAAATTGGGATTCGGACTATTCTTGTTTTGCATGCTTTGGGAGTCTATCTCATATTTCAAAAGCGTTTTAACACTCAATAATAAAACAAAGTTTTTGGAAGAAATGGCATATAAGGATATACTTGTTGAAGGAAATAACCGAGCCGCATATGAGAGAGATCTTGATTCTATCTTTGATTCTCCCAATCAAAAAAACTTTAGACTCGTTTTGATAGACATCAATCGATTAAAACAAATTAATGACGTATATGGGCATGCAACAGGCGACAATGCAATCATAAGATGCTATCAATTGATTTGTAAAGCCTTTGGAAACATGGGCGAATGCTATAGATTGAGTGGAGACGAGTTTGCATGTATTGTTACCGAGGCAAATGAAGCTGTTTTCAGCGAGGCGGTAGAACTTTTGAACCAAGAGGCGGATCGAGAAAACGAGCACCAAAAATATACTTTCAGTTTAGCCGTAGGTTATGGTTTGTATGAGAAAGGCAATATCGATGAAAGAAAGAATTTCAGTCAATTTTTTAATGAAGTGGATCAACTTATGTACAACAAGAAACGCCGCCATAGTGATTGGATTGAATAAGATATTAAAAAATAAACCAATGTAAAATCACTGAGGACGGTTATTTTTGATTATTGCGGCGGGATTATGAAAGAATGACTTTATAGCATTAAAAGTATGGCTTAAATATTTTTAATGAACAATAATATTATGATGTATGACTTGCAAGCAATATGGAAAAAAAGCGCCGAAAGGTGCTTTTTTTTTAAAATAAAAAAGGGAAATAGAACCATTTATAGAAGTAGATAACATGATTTAATATGTTAATAAAATAAATACACGATAACGGGTCTGTTTTTTTGTAACGCTGCGTATAGTATTTTTATGGCAGAAGGAATCAGCGGGGACTGTATCTGTTGATTTATTAATGCGTCCGCATACTACACACGTACAGACTGCGGTTTGCCTGCAAAAAAACACAACGTTATAGAATAATAAAATTGAAACAGGAAGAAATCTGAAATTTGTGTCTTGAAAAAATAGACTAATGCAACATCTTATTATCTTGTTACTTTAAATCAATTATAGGTATAAATAGAGTATGTGAGATGAAATTGGCATAAGGTTCTCTTTTTTTACATTTTTGAGTTATTTTTTCAAACTTTATATATACTCAAAAATTGAGGAAGCTTGCCATTTACATAGAAGGGAACGTAGTAAGAAAGCCAGTTGCAGAGTTTTGCAACGAACAAAACTATTAACGAGGGAGGGCAAAAATGAAAAAATTTTTATCACTAATGTTAGTATTAGCAATGTTTTCAACGCTTCTTGTTGGATGTGGAGCTAATGAGGCTCCGGCAGTTGAAAATGAGGGGGAACCAACAGTAGAAGCAGAGCAAGAAGTTGATTTGACAGAATTAGATATAATAATTGCTGAAGCAGAAACAATGACACTTGAAGAACTTGCTAAAAAGGCAATTGAAGAATCTAAGGGAGCAACATTTTATGGGGTTGGGAACTCAAGTCGTGGTAAAACTTCATTGCCATTATTTATTGAATATTGTCAGACCTTTGATCCATCATATACAATGGAATTTGAATGGCAACAACCCAAAAACAATAAAATTTTTGAACAACTTCAAGCGGATTCATTAAAAGAAAGCGGCACGTTTGCGATGACGTTGATTCAGGACGGAAATCAAATTCAATCTAAAATGGCGCAACCCGGAATTTTAAAAGCCTTCATTCCCAAAGAATGGGCAGAAGCAAACAATATAGATATGGCAACGTATGAGGGTTTTCTTCCATTACAAACATTAAATAAAGTATTTATGTATAATAATACAGGCGATATTGAATTCACAAATACTTGGGATTTTGTTGGTGAAAATATTCATCCATTATTTATGGATATCGACTCTGAAATAGTAGGTAAAAACTTCTTGTATATGTTAACAAAAGATGAATACAGCTTATGGTTAAAAGAAGCGTTTGATAAACTTACTCCCGAAAAACAAGCTTATTTCCAACCAGTTATAGATTCTCTTGCCACTGATGTTCAAGATTTAGGTCTTGGAGAAAACGGTAAATATGCTTTGGCATGGATTAAACTTTGGGTTGAAAATTACAATGCACAAACGGATGATGGTCCGATTTGCAATACTTTAGTAACTGATTCTGCAAAAGATCAAAGCGGTTTGCTTGTTTATTCGAAGCTGCGAAGTGTTGAAGAAACTGCAGGCGTATCAGTAAATAATATTAATGTTGCAGCATATAACGAAGGATTTGAAGGTATTGGCGGATTTGGTTATTCACATTATTTATTTGTAACTGAAAATAGTCCATTGCCTTGGACCGCAATTGCTTTCAATTCTTTTATGACAACAACAGCAGAAGGATTTAGTCCTTGGGGCAAAGATATGGGTGGTTATTCATCAAATCCTGAAGTATTAGCAAAAACTGAAGAGATTTATAATCATAAAAAAGGCGGTTATGATGAAGCTGGAACCTTGCTATATGAAAGCAAAAATGATAGAGGATATGATTGGTGGACAACAGAAGGTAAATTAGTTCTTGAAGATCCTGAATATTGTAGTTCGGTATCCTTCACAGTAGGAAGTTGGATTGAGTTGTTAACAAAATATTCTGAATAAGAAATGTAATAAAGAATAAATTGTCTGCCTTGCCGAAAGCATCATGCTTTCGGCAAGGATATGGTCAAGGAGGGAGAATATGGACCATACCGGGTTTAAAATGAACACTAGACGAAATAGAATTCTAAACAAACTAAAAACGTTTTTATCCAAACCCTACAATGTGATTCTGTTAATTTTTGGAATTATTTTAACGTTTTCAACATTTATGCCTATTATTGCAATCGCAAGAGATACATTCAAAATTCATTTAGGAACCATTGATGCCTATCTTACCAATAAAACTTTTGGATATACCATTGTGAATTATACTGATTTATTCACCAGTAAACTTGCAAAAATAAATTTATGGACACCGCTACTTAATACTGTTTATATGGCTGTATTAACATGTGTTATTTCCATACTATTTGGTGGTACTTTTGCTTTTTTTGTTACTCGAACCAACTTGAAATTTAAAAAATATTTAAGTTCAGTATTTATTTTTACTTATATTATGCCACAGTGGACACTTGCTGTTGTATGGCAAAATGTTTTTGACAGCAATATGGTTACCGGTACATCAGATGGACTCTTGACTACTCTAACAGGGTTTTCAGCACCTGCATGGTGGTGTATGGGATTTTTCCCAAGTGCAGCTGTTTTAGGCCTTCACTACGCGCCATTTGCTTATATCCTCATTGGTGGAATATTTAGAAATATGGATGCAAATCTTGAAGAAGCGGCGCTTATTCTAGATACGCCAAGATGGAAAACCATGTTTAATGTTACACTTCCAATGGTAAAGCCTGCAATCTTGTCAACGATATTGTTAGTATTTGGGAGTGCAATGGGAAGTTATCCGGTTCCTCATTATTTTAAATTTACAACTTTAGCCACAAAGTATATATCGTTAAACTCTAAATATACAGGGGAAGCCAATATCCTCGCTTTGATTATGATGGCCTTTGGAGTAATCATTTTACTAATGAATCAACAAAGCCTTAAAAGCAGAAAAAGTTATACAACTGTTACAGGCAAATCAGGACAAAGTTCATTGTTTGACTTAGGGAAAGTTGGAAAATATTCAATATCTATATTTTTGATTATAATCACATTCTTTGTTTGTATTTTCCCTATTCTATCCTTTGCCCTTGAAACATTTTTACCTAATCCCGGCGATTATAGCTTCCTTTATTCAGGAGGGTTCTCCAATTTAACAACAAAATGGTGGATAGCACATGGCGATAATATACCAAAGGGTATGTTTGGACAGGAAGGTATTCTTTATAATCAAACGATTTGGCGAGCATTTAAAGGCACATTATTAGTTGCTATTTCTTGTTCATTTTTTTCTGGAACCATTGGAACATTAATAGGATACTCTGTTTCAAAACGAAGAAGAAGCAAATGGGCTAATTATGTCAACGCAGTAGCTTTTTTACCATATTTATTGCCTTCATTAGCAGTTGGCGCCGCATTATTTGTACTATTTTCAAATGAAACTATTAACTTATTTAACACATATACATTGTTGATTATTGCTGGAACAATTAAATATATTCCATTTGCAAGCAGAAGCTCACTTAATTCAATGCTTCAATTAAGCGGGGAAATAGAAGAAGCTGCGATAATTCAGGATATTCCTTGGATTAAACGAATGTTTGGCATTATTATTCCAATTCAAAAATCATCTATTATAAGTGGATTCGCATTACCTTTTATGACTAGTTTAAGAGAACTGTCACTGTTCTTATTACTATGTACACAGGGTTTCATACTTTCAACCTCATTAGATTATTTTGATGAAATGGGACTTTATGCATTTTCAAGTGCGATTAACTTAATTTTAATTTTGACCATATTATTCTTTAATACAGTGGTTAATAGAATAACCGGAGCCAGTTTAGATAAAGGAATTGGAGGGAATTAAGATGTCAAAAATGATATTGGAAGATGTAACGAAAAGATGGGGAAAATTCTACGCAGTTGATCATCTTAATTTGGAGATTGCAGATAATTCGTTTATAACACTCCTTGGCCCATCTGGTTGCGGTAAAACAACAATACTTAGAATGATAGCAGGTCTTGAGACACCAACATCAGGAAGAATAAGCATTGGCGACAGAGTTGTTTTTGATTCAGAAGCAGGCATAAATATACCTGCCAATAAACGCAAAGTAGGTTTTTTATTTCAAAACTATGCACTTTGGCCAAATATGACTGTATATAAAAATATTTCTTTCGGTTTGAAAAATGTTAAAGAAGAGATGCCTATCTATGATATCGATGCAAAAATATTAAATGATAAAATAAAGGCATTACAAAAAAGTCAAGATATCGTTGCCATAGCAAAAGAGAGTTACAATAAAGATGGAAAATTGGATGAAGAAAGAGTATTGATGAAATACATTGAGAAATTTGATATTTCAATGACTACAGCTAAATCCATTCTAGAGCATAAGTTGCATGAAAAGGATAATTCGAAAGTAGAAAGTGAAAAACTAGTTAGAGATCTTCAATTGGAATTGAAAAAATGTAGAGAAGACCACGAAAAAAGAAGTGAAAAGCTAGGTGAAAATTTCGAGATCATAATCGATGGTGTAATAAAAAAAGAGGTACGAAAACTTACTAAAGAAGAAATAGATATTAAAGTGAGAAGAGTATCAGCCATTGTTAAAATCGGAATGTTTATGGATCGTTATCCTTCTGAATTATCTGGTGGGCAACAGCAAAGGGTTGCTATTGCAAGAACTTTAGCGCCTAATCCAGAAGTATTGTTTATGGATGAACCATTATCCAACCTAGATGCAAAACTTCGTTTAGAAATGCGTTATGAGCTGCAAAGACTTCATGTTGAAACAGGAAGTACTTTTGTTTATGTTACTCATGATCAAATGGAAGCCATGACCTTAGCTACTAAAATTTGTTTGATTGATAATGGTGTTTTACAACAATATGAAGCACCTCTTGTTGTTTATAAAAATCCAGCCAATTTATTTACAGCTGATTTTGTAGGGAATCCATCCATTAA
The DNA here is from genome assembly GCA_964617505.1 of uncultured Peptostreptococcaceae bacterium. Taxonomy (GTDB): domain Bacteria; phylum Bacillota; class Clostridia; order Peptostreptococcales; family BM714; genus BM714. The sequence goes on from CAZTZB010000079.1 coordinate 6,790, forward strand.
CTTTATTAACGCAAAAGGAACGCAAAATGAAGATAAATCTTTTTCTTTAACGATATTAAAAGATAAAGAAGTTGTCTTTACTCCTGAAAAGACTTTTGATTTAAACAAATGGAAAAAAGATTACCAAACTCGTTTTAATGAAAATGAAGAAAAAGAAATAGCAAAGCAGAAAAAGAAATCAGTAGAAAAGGGAAACAAAGACGAAAAATTCAACTACCATATTGCTCGAGTGGATGAAACAATTCAAGAAAAACAAGAAGAAATCGAAGAATGTGATTATGTTATAGGCCTTAGACCGGAATTCATAAAGATTTCCAAAGAAGGTCAAATGCAAGCAGTTGTTTATGGATCGATGCCTACAGGAATGGAAACTACCTTAAAAATGAAAGTTGATGAATACTTATTAACATGTGTGCTTTTTGGTAAAGAGGTCTATGGAATTGGAGAAAAAGTGAGGTTTTCTTTTGGAGGGGATCTCATTCAATTATTTGATCGAGTAAGTGGGGAATTGCTAACAACAGGTAAAATAGAAATTAAAGAAAAGGCCTAACGAATCATTGAAACCTGAATTCCCGAGCAAGTATAAGGCGCTTGTCGGTTTGATATCAAGCTTGTAATCACTGGGGAGTTCTCAAAGCTTTCGTTGAGAAAGAATATTTATA
>CAZTZB010000080.1:0-6590 GCA_964617505.1 uncultured Peptostreptococcaceae bacterium
GTCAGATTATACATTTTTTTAATTATATCATTTTTTCAGTGTTTTCATAATATTTTGTCTTTTTATCAAAAAATTGATGCACGCGTCATTAGCATTAAAGCAATGGCTCGTGCATCGATAAATATATATTGCTAAGTTTTAAAAAACTACATTGCTTGTTCTTCTTTCTCGAAGTCCGCAATTGTTCTTCCGTTCATGTTGTCGTCTCTTCCTATCCCAAGAAATATGCTACCTATCATTACAACAAGCATTGCCCCAGCATAGAAAACGAAGGGTGTAACTTCCATTGCAGTCAATGGATAAGCGCTATCCCTTGTAAAGCTTATCGTGTAGATGATTGCAGGGGTCCATGGCAATGAATAAACCAATGTGCAGGAAATTGCGTCAAGCAGGTTTGCAGTTCTGTAAGGACTGATTCCATGCTTTCTTGAAAGAGGCTTAGCAAATGAAGAACCTATGGCCAAAATCGCTGGTGCATTAAGACCCATTAGCGCTGAGAGTGAAATCGTCATTCCGGCTATTGAAAGTTCTGCGCCTCTTGCTGTCTTGGCAACCTTGCCTAGTGATTTTAGAAGCTTGACGTCTCCTTGGCCCGCTCTCATAATAGCAATTGAACCGAAAAGAAGTATCGCCAAAAGCACAACCTGGATCATGCTATTTAATCCTGTATATATAACGCCGTCAACCGTTCTATCCAAACCTTCTCCAAATACTCTAAACAGAGCTTTCTTAGTCACTTCCTGTCCCGGATCAATCTGAATGAAATCCATTATTCCAGTTGCCACGGCAGTAAAGCCAGACAAAACGATTCCAATCGTTGTTGCAATGATGATGTCACCCGATTTGATGGCCACATAAATGGTAACAGCAACCGGAAGAAGCATCCACAGCGCTATGGCTTCATATTCTATTGCGCCAACAGAAGTACCTGTACCGCTCGATGTCATTCCGAATATCAATATGCCTATTATTGTTATGGCCGCAGCCGTTAGCGCATACTTTAATCTCGATTTTACAACCCCTGGAACATCAACTCCCTGTGATGTTGCAGAACAAATGGTTGTGTCGGAAACAGGAGCCAGGTTGTCCCCAAAAGCTCCTCCCGATATGATAGATCCGGCCAAGAGCGCCGGATGAGCTCCAAGAGCCACACCGGCAGGATATAATACTCCCATCCCAGCTGCAATGGTTCCAAACCCAGTACCTGAAGCCGTAGCAAATACTGCTGAAGCAATGAATGAAACTATTACAAACATCGTTCCGCCAATTCCGAGATTTGCAGCCATTCCCGCAATCCCACCCGCAAGACCAGACTCCCTGAGTATCCTTGAGAATACTCCTGCGAAAAGCCAGCATACAACAGGTATTATAGCCTCTCTGCTAGCCATTCCGCTTATAATGGTATCGCTAAATATTTTTTTATCCTTTGCAAAGAAAAATGCCACAATAAGAGCCATGAAGGCCGGAATCCAAAGGGCTCCGTTAGAAATTGAACCAGCAACAAATGTAGTCATAATTATAAGTACAATAAAAACAATAAATGGAATGAATGACATCCATTCTCCTCCGTAAAACTCAAGTTTCTTTTCTTTCATAAATATATCTCCTTCTAAATTTTTTAAGTGCACCCTAAGTTATCGCAATTGTCATGCCAAAGTAACCTTTCAAAAAAAGCCTCTTTTTGCACACTTTTATCTACCGGAATCATATTATCGAAAAAAAATGCCATGAAATATTTTTCCACCCGGAAATTTATTTCATGGCAAAAGTTCTATCTATTCATTGTTCTTTCAATATCTCTTCTATCCATTCTTACCTCTTCTTCTAGATACTTCACATCTTCTTCGCTCAATTCTTCATATTTGAAGTTTTTTGCAACATTTGCAATGTATCTTTCCTTCATCTTATTCATATTTAATTCTACCGCTTTTATCTGTCCAAAAGATTTAGGAAGCACAATGGTTTTGCCCGGTACATTCTCTCTGATATCGCCTCTGTAAATATTAATGCCATTCTCTTTTGCAAAGGTCAATTGTGGCATAGGATGTTTCCCAGCTCCAGTATATTCAGTTTCCTGAACTACGATTATTTTACCCTCTTCAACTTCCTTTGCAAGGGAAATGGCTGCGGCGAGGGAAACGTTTCCTGCCGGGCCTCTTTCAATACCTTCGAGCTGAGCAAGCATTTCTGTCACATAAAACACTTCGCCTTGTGTAACTGTGAGATATCGGTCCATATATCGGAGTACCCTTGCAGCATTTCTAGGAACATCGGTACGATCCGGTTGCGTTGCAAAGGGAATTCCAAATCCAGTATGTCCTGTAGTGAATGATTTTTTATTGAAATCATTATCAGAAGCCATATGTAGACCCTTAAGGTCCACCGATGCTCCATAAACCTTGCAGCCCTCGGCCCCTGCCTTTCTCAGTCCTCTAGCTGTACCTGTCAGATTTCCTCCACCTGCATGGGTAGCCACTACATAATCGGGGCATCTTCCTTCCATTTCGTTCATCTGTTCTGCTATTTCATATCCAAGCGTTTCCACGCCAGCTATTCCAAATGGCGTATAAAGAGAAGCGTTGAAGAATCCCGTCTCTTCAAGAAGTTTCAGGAAGGTGTAAAACAACTCGGGACCTACCGTCAATTGAATTACCTCAGCCCCAAAAGCCTCGCACTTCCTTGCTTTCTCAACAATTTCGGGTTGTCCTTTTCTTTTAGAATCAAACACCTCTTGAACAATGATGCACTTGAGTCCTCTTTGAGCGGCCTGAGAAGCAACAGCCGCTCCATAGTTTCCACTCGTTGCTGCGATAACCCCTTTATATCCCATCTTTTGTGCATGATAAACCGATATAGCTGCTCTTCTTGCCTTGAAAGATCCTGATGCGTTTGCAGCCTCATCCTTAATGAAAATTCGACCGCCTTTACCCTCTTCTGAATTTTCGCTTACTAGCTTATTTATGTTATGCAATTCGAAAAGCGGTGTATTGCCAACCTTTGTATGCTTTTGTATCTTCTGCATTTCTTTCATTTCATATGCTACGCTTGCCATCATTTCTTCATAATCGAAACCGATTTTCCCAAATTCAAACTTGCTGTAATCGATTCCTACGGCTTTTTTCATTATTTCATTCTTTCGACCCATTACCGCCTCATATGTCAAATCCCTCATCGGATGCCTCCTATCTCTTTCTTCAAGGATATTCCAGTCTCAATAAGAACATCCACAGGCTCGCCGAAATCATGTTCAAAACGTGGATTAATGGCTGTCATCTTACCCTTTGCCACCCTATCAGACAAGGTTTTTACTTTAACCTCTTCCCCTATTTCAGCTTCTTCATCAATCAACAAACCTTTTGTCCACATTACCAAAGGTGTTTTCTTAGTGTCCTCTGGTACCTGCGGAGCACGTTCGCCTACATTGAGAACAATATTTTCAATCTCAACCCAAGTGCCTTTTGTCGCTTTTTTCATTTCCTCAGCCTCCTTATTTTGCTGTCGCCTTTAAATAAAGCAAAAACAATGCCAACTTTCACATTGCATTGTTTTTACATATTATTTCAGTTTGTAATCAGTAATCTTGTTGAACAATTGACGTCTACTTATTCCCATGAATTGCGCAGCCTTAGTTATATTGTCGTCACATGCCGACAAAACCTCTGCGATATATTCCGTCTCGAATCTGCGTTTAGACTCCTTGTATGGAAGCAATTTACCTAAAGTTCCCTTGGATTCATCCTTCTCATCCAACCCAGAATATTCTGAGCTTTCCATCCTCAAATAACCATCCTTCGAAAGAACACTCAGCCTTTCGATTATGTTTTTCAGTTCCCTTACATTCCCCGGATAATCATAAGCCATAAGATAGCGCAAAGTCTCATTAGTAGGACCTATTATGTCTTTTTTTATCTCCCTACCGAAATGGTCGACAAAAAACCTTATCATGCCCTCCAAATCCTCCCGGCGTTTTCTAAGGGGCGGAATTTCAATCCATACCGTGTTTATTCTATAAAACAAATCTTCCCTGAATCTTCCATTAGCCATTTCATCTTGTAGATTCTTGTTTGTTGCACTTATGAGCCTAAAATTTACAGGTATTTTTTTATTTGAACCTATTCGCTCGATGTAGCGGCTGTCAAGCACCCTAAGAAGCTTGACCTGTGTGCTCTGAGAAATCTCACCTATTTCATCGAGAAACATCGTTCCACCGCTGGCTTCTTCGAACCGTCCGATTCGTTTAGCGGCTGCTCCCGTAAAAGCCCCTTTTTCATGACCAAACAGCTCAGCTTCCAAAAGGTTTTCTGAAAAAGCCTGGCAATTTGTAGCCATGAAAATCCCGTCGGCCGCCTCGCTCCTATCATGGATATGCTTCGCGAAAATTTCTTTACCCACTCCAGACTCCCCTGTAATCATTATATTGCATGAGGAATCCGAAAGAGTTTCGATATCTTCAAGTATCTTTCGTATCTTTGGGTTTACAGATTGATGCAGAAAAAGCCCCGAAACGCTGTTTGTTTCATCTAGCTTCCTCTTTACCTCAAACTGTACCAGTCTTTTCGCTTTTTCTATTTCGCTTAAAAGCTCACCCGGATCCCGGCTCTTTATAAAGTATCCCAAGGCGCCAACCCTCATGGCTTTTACAGCGCTTTCTACGCTTCCATAACCCGTAATTATAATAACCTCAATGCTATCTCCGTAAATCAGTTTGATTTGATTTAACAAATACAGTCCATCTTTTCCAGGCATTATGACATCCGAAATGACTACAGGATAATACTCCTTAGAAAGAACATCCAAGGCTTCATCGGCACTTCCGGCTTCTCCTACAACAAAACCCCTGTTTTCCAAAAGCATGCGGTATGTTTCCCTATACTGTGTATCATCGTCAACTATTAAAAGCTTTACGGAATCATTCACTTTCTACCACCTCTTCAACCTTTGGCAACACGATTTCAAATACAGTTCCCTCGTTCTGCGAACTTGTCACATAAATCGCCCCTTCAAGTTTTTTTATTTCATTATAAACTATATACAAACCAAGCCCAGTCCCCTTGTCAGGGCCCTTCGTCGTATAGAATGGGTTAAAAATATTCTCGATTTCATTTTCATGTATCCCTTCGCCCGAATCCTTTACGCTTATCCTAACGTTGTCTCCATCTTCTTTTACAATCACACTAATAAATCCGTTTTCTCCAATGGCGTCCACCGAATTTGATATTAGATTTATGAAAATATGCTTCAGTGACTCTCTGTTTGAATTCAGATGCAATCCATCGCAACACTCCACCATGAAATCAATCTTCCTCTTCATCAGAGTCTTGCTCTCGAGTTCGAATATGCCTGAAATCAATTCTTTTAAAGCAATATTTTGTTTGGAATCGTCAGTGAGGCGCGAAAACTCAAGTAGATTGTCAATGATGCGGTTTGCCCTTTTAACTGCCGCGTCTATATAATCAAGAGAAATTTCCGTTTTTTCGTTTGGCTTGGATGAACGCAATATGAAGCTTTGGTTCCTTACGATTCCAAGAGGATTCCTTATTTCATGACCCATACCGGCCACTAGCTGACCAATTGCGGCCATCTTGCCTGCCTGCAGCAATTGCCTTTCGTTCATTTTTTCCTTAGTCACATTCGAAAGAACAACTAAAATATTTTTTATCTTCCCTTCCGTATTCTTCAATGGATATATCTGAAGCACATAAAAATTCTTGCCATTTGAGATTCCCTTTTCGGTGCTATCACCGGACTCAATACAACCCTCAATCATTGATGCAATGTCTGTCGTCTCAAAGTCAGCAAATAGCTCCCTGCAGGTTTTTCCGCGCGCCTCTGCACGAGTCAATCCAAGGTGCTTTAAAAATGGCCCGTTTATATTTGCCGCCTCTAATCGCAAATCGAAAAGTGCAATAAACTCCTTCATCCCATCCAAAGTCAGCTTAAGGTTTTCCTTGCCGCTAATGACTTCCTTGGTACGTTTTTCCACTTCTCGTTGCAAGGAATAGTTCCAATATGCCATAGCCGCAATTAGAATTAATAGAATTCCTACACCAACCACTATGTAACGAATTTTGCGACTCATGTCCGGTTCCTGCACAATTGGCGTAGAAATTCCGAACCATTTCCTCTGTATCCTCTCGAGCTGGTCCGTAGCAGCTATTGATGCTATTCCCTTATTCAAAATAGGCAAAAGCTCCGGCTTCGATTTCGGAATGGAAAAAACCACTTCATTCTCGTACAGCGGCTTATCCATTACCTGCAGCTTGTCTGCCGCCTGCTTGTTTTTTATCTGATAAAGCACAACCGGCTCATCGCCAGCGACTGCATCTACTTGACCTTCGAGCAAAAGATCAATGGCTTTGCCTACATTGTCAGTGTATACAATGTCTATATCTGGATAATTTTCAAGAAGCCATTCGTTCAGATAGTCTCCCTTTTGTGTTGCAAAAGTCATATCTTCAATCGGGCCAGGCTCTCCCTTTGTAACAAGCACAGCTCTCAAATTATAGAATGGATCGCTAAAGAGAAAAAACTCAGCACGCTCAGCGCTTTTAAACATGTCGCACATGTCTGTTTCCCCTTCAGACAGACTT
>CAZTZB010000080.1:6634-7155 GCA_964617505.1 uncultured Peptostreptococcaceae bacterium
GTGGGTGCACTTTGATATTCACACCAAGCTCGAGAGACAGAAGGCTAACATAATCCACGACTACACCCTTGTACTGTCGGTCGCTTTCATCGACAAACCGTAGTGGAGGAGCATTGTCGTCAGCCGAATATACGAGAGAACCTTGCTCATATAGCCATGTTTTTTCTTCCACCGTTAAAATATCATTTACCGTTTGAATATTCTGCGGCCTTCCCCTTTCAAACATCAGCCCCATTATAATGATTATGATAATGGCTGCGAAAGCAAATCCAATATTTCTTTTAGTTTTCATGTATTTCCTTCCTGAAATCTTAATCCCTTATTTAAAGTCCATGCGGCTATTGTAATAAATATAGTCTCACCCGTCAAGAAATAGCAACTAAGCTTCACCGTTACAAAACCCGGCAAATGGGTATATTAAATTTATGGGCTTTGACTGAATATGTGGAGGTAGCTTTATGCACAGAAGATTGAATTTTTCCGTTTTACATCTATCTTTATGGTCGTTCGTTGGTATAACA
>CAZTZB010000081.1:0-6670 GCA_964617505.1 uncultured Peptostreptococcaceae bacterium
GCTTCTATTCTTTTCATGAAAATCATCCCTGCATTCTCCAATGCTTGTTGTACATATTCTTAAGAGAACTGCCTTGCCCTTTCCCCCATCCCAAGGGATATCCCTCAACGCAGACAAGATGCCAGCCCTTGCAAGCGCTTATACTAAGCGTTTCGCCTTTTAAATATTTCAAAATATCAGGATTTTCCACATCAAAATCAATTGTATTCACTACCTGCTTTTTTTCAAGACCCATGGCAAAAGACTGTGAAGGGATGAACCTTCCTTTGTTAACATCACCTATGTACCATCCGTTTCGCACATATTTGAGTCCACTAAGATTCAAGCTCTTTTCAGGTCGAACATATAACTTGTTTTCATGAAAATCGATTCTTTCTATGCTTTCTTCGAAGTCTTTGATATTTCCCAGCAAAAAAGACATTACTGCTTCCATAATGCTTTTATCACATGGCCCTTTGCCCTTCCCCCCTGTTATCATTTTTGGCTCATCGTCCTTACGGCAATATATTGAAGCCATAAAATGACCCTCTCCGCAGTGTCTATGCGGCCATATTCTACCGAATCCTAAACTCCCATTATTTCCTTCACATGTCAATTCACCCGATATGTTCCACTCAAACGGGACTATCCCCATTTCGAATTCACGGCTTTTATTTACAAACTCTGATACTATTTCTTCGTTTTCGCTTCTCCCGAATGTGCATGTCGAATACGCCATTTTACCGTCTTTCTTAAGCATACGGCCGGCAGCACCTATTATTATTTTTTGAACATCTGTGCACATATCCCCTTCATATTTTCCCCAGCTTTCGGCCGCCTTTGAGTCCCTCCGAAACATTCCTTCTCCCGAACACGGCGCATCGACAAGGATGCAATCGAAGGCAGATTTCCATCTGTCGGCAATTTTTATGGGGTCTTCATTTAAGATAATTACATTCTTTATTCCAAACCATTCCATATTCCTAATCAATGCGCGTACACGCTTTGGATTTATGTCATTGCATACCAAGAGTCCCCTATCCTTCATCATTGCTGATAATTGAACAGACTTGCCTCCCGGAGCAGCGCAAAGATCCAAGACCAAATTCCCCGGTTTTGGTTTCAGAATATTTGCGGGAGCCATTGCCGAAGGCTCTTGAATGTAATACAGTCCCGCATGGTAGAGCGGATGCTTTGAAGGTTTGCACTTTTCAGCGTCGTAAATGAAACCGTTATCATCCCATGGAATAGGTTCCAGTTCAAAGGGACATATTCTCAAAAATTCGTCCCGCGAAATTTTTTTAGTGTTGATCCGTATTCCATGAAGCGGTTCCTCATTATATGTTTTTATGAAATCTTCATATCCCGATTCCAGGTCTATTTTCATTCTCTTGGTGAATTTTTCCGGTAAATTCATATGATGGCCTCATCTTCCTCTATTATTATTTTACAATATATCACAAATAGCTTTTGCTTTGTAGAAATATCTGATTCATAAGTATATAATTATATTGGGAATAAACAAATATCCGCTACATACAAAGGAGGGGCTAACATGCCTTTAGTTACATCTACCGAAATGTTCAAACGTGCATATGATGAAAAGTATGCAGTTGGAGCCTTTAATGTCAACAACATGGAAATCATTCAAGGAATCGTACAGGCAGCTGCAAAGGAAAATGCGCCATTGATTCTTCAAGTATCTGCCGGCGCAAGAAAATATGCGCGTCCGATTTATCTTAAGAAATTGGTTGAGGCAGCCATCGAGGACACCGGCCTTAACATCGTTCTTCATCTTGACCATGGCGAAGATTTCGAGATTTGCAAGCAATGCATCGATGACGGATTCACTTCCGTAATGATTGACGGCTCTAAGCATCCTTTCGAAGAAAACATAGCTCTTACAAAAAGAGTAGTTGAGTATGCGCATGACAAAGGCGTTGTCGTTGAAGCCGAGCTCGGAAAACTTGCCGGCATAGAAGACAGCATTAAGGTTTTAAGTAAAAACGCTACATTCACTGACCCAGACGAGGCTGTTGAATTCGTAGAAAGAACCAAGGTCGATTCCTTGGCAATAGCCATAGGCACAAGCCACGGGGCTTATAAATTCAAGGGCGAACCAAACCTCGATTTTGAGCGTCTAGAAACCATAAGCAATCTGCTTCCAGGGTATCCATTGGTTCTTCATGGTTCCTCGACTGTAATTCCGGAATTCGTTCAAATGTGCAACGATTACGGCGGCAATATACCTGGCGCAAAGGGCGTTCCGGAACCCATGCTGAGGCAGGCATCCAAATTTGGCGTATGCAAAATCAACATAGACACCGACCTTCGTTTGGCCATGACGGCCGCCATCCGCAAATCATTCATTGAAAATCCGGATGTTTTCGATCCAAGGAAGTATTTAGGCGAAGGAAGAACAGCCATCGAAGAGATGGTAGCTCGCAAAATAAAAGATGTTCTTGGATGCAGCAATAAAGCTTAGAAATGCCGCAACAATTATTTCTTTTTTATTTTAATTTTAATTTCGAATCATCAAAAAGGAGTTAGCCAACCGGCGAACTCCTTTTTGAATCGCTCTTTTATTTAAATCAATCATTGATTATGTCAAGCAGAATTTTTTTAGAAAGAGCCGGGTCCGCTTTTCCTGATGTCTTTCTCATAATTTGCCCTATCAGAGATTGCAACGCTTTTTCTTTTCCCGCCAGGTAATCTTCAACAACCTTTGGCATTTCACTGACTATTTCTTCGGCCAAATCCGCAAGATAAGCTTCATCCTTAATCAAACGCAAACTATCTCTTTCAATGATAACGTCAGGAGAAATGTTTTCCTTCCACATCTTTTCGATGATTTTTTTGGCCAAGGTATTATTGATCACCCCGCTGTAAATCAAATCAGTCAGTCGTGCAAAATCATCGCTTTCAAAGGGTATCAAAGCTTCTTCCCCATCTTTTGAGAGAAGCCTTATGATATCGCTCATTATCAGGTTCGCGGCAATTTTAGGAGAATTCACCTTGTTAACCGTCATATCGAAATAATCCGAAAGATATTTATTTGATACAAGTTGTTCCGCATCATAAACTGAAAGCTGATGGTTTTTTATATATTTCGCTTTTCTATCATCTGGTAGTTCAGGTAAAGTATTTTTTAATTTATCAATCAACGAATCGTCAATTATTATTGGCATCAAATCCGGATCCGGAAAATATCTATAGTCATGGGCATCTTCCTTCGTTCTCATTGATACCGACTTTCCAGCCGCTTGTTCCCATCTTCTCGTTTCTTGAATCACGGTCCCGCCCGACTCTATCAGTTTGACTTGTCGACGAGTCTCATTTTCAATTGCCTTGCTAATAGAAACAAATGAATTAAGGTTTTTCATTTCCGTACGAGTTCCTAGCGTTTTTTCACCTTTTTTTCTTACTGAAAGGTTAACATCGCATCTAAGCGATCCTTCATTCATCTTACAGTCTGAAACTCCGACATAAAGAAGAATGGCTCGAAGTTTCTGGACATAGGCTTTGGCTTCCTCGGCAGAAGCAATATCCGGTTCTGATACAATCTCTATCAATGGAACTCCGCAACGATTGTAATCTATCAATGATCCCCCGTCCGAGTCATGAACAAGTTTCCCTGCATCTTCCTCGATATGGATTCTGGTGATTCCTATTCTCTTTGACTCCCCTTTTACCTCAATATCCACATGACCAGAATGACAAAGAGGTAAATCGTATTGTGAAATTTGATATGCTTTCGGAGAATCTGGATAAAAATAGTTTTTTCTATCCTGCTTGCCTATTCGTGTAATCTCACATTTGGTCGCCAATCCGGACAGAATCGCATACTCTACCACCTGTTCGTTCAAAACCGGCAAAGAACCTGGCAATCCCAAGCATACCGGGCAACATTGAGTATTTGCTTTTGCACCGAAAGAAGTGGAGCATCCGCAAAATATTTTTGTATCTGTTTTAAGTTCAACATGAACCTCAATGCCTATTACTACTTCATATTCATTAATCATCGAATCCACCTCTTTCATATGCATGAGCCGCACGGAGTATTGACGCCTCATCAAAGGCATTTCCAATCAGCTGCATCCCAATAGGCAAACCTTCCTTGTCAAATCCACAATTCATAGACAAGCCAGGCAAACCCGCTATATTTACCGGCACCGTATAAATATCTCCCATGTACATTTCTATTGGATTCGAACTGCGGGACCCAAATGGATATGCGGTAGTTGGAGCCGTTGGCGACAGAACAAGATCAAAAGTTTTGAACAAATTATCAAAATCAGCTTTTATCAAACTACGCACCTGCTGAGCTTTTTTATAGTAGGCATCATAATATCCTGAGCTCAAAGCATATGTTCCCAACAAAATTCTCCTTTTAACTTCTTTGCCAAAGCCTTTGCTTCTAGCTTCCTTATAAAGTTCATCAAGTTTAAAATCACCTTCAGGTCTAAAACCATATTGGATTCCATCAAACCTGGAAAGATTGGACGAGGCCTCTGCCGAAGAAATAATATAATATGCAGGTAGTGCATGCTTTACGCTCGATATTTCAACTTCTTCCACAGAAGCACCAAGTTTTATAAAATTCTCTGCCGCCGCCAAAACCGCACTTTTCACCTCGGGAGAAATCCCTTCGTCAAAGTAGTTCTTCGGCAATGCTATTTTCATACCATTTATGTCCCTGTCTAAAGATTTCATGAAGTTTTCATCATCCACTTTTACCGAAGTGGAATCCTTTTCATCAAATCCACACAATACATTCATAACGTAAGCCATGTCACTGATATTTCTAGTAAATGGCCCGATTTGATCAAGGGAAGACGCAAAAGCAATCAATCCATACCTTGAAATCCTGCCATAAGTTGGTTTTAGCCCTGCAACTCCGCAAAAGCTCGCTGGTTGCCTTATAGATCCTCCTGTATCGGAGCCCAAAGCGAACAAAGCCTGTTTTGAGGCAACTGCGGCTGCAGATCCTCCAGAACTTCCTCCCGGAACTCTCGAAAGATTATATGGATTTTTTGTACTTTGGTAATATGAATTCTCCGTAGTCGAGCCCATTGCAAACTCGTCCATGTTGAGTTTGCCAAGTATTACGGCATCTTCTTTTACAAGTTTATCCACTATACTTGCATTGAAGGGAGATTTGTAATTTTCAAGCATCCTTGAACCACATGTCGTGGGCATGTCTTTTGTGCAAATATTATCTTTCAGTGCCATCGGAATACCCGCCAGAAGTCCCACTTCAAATCCGTCCGCCAATTTTTTATCAATTTCCTCCGCTTTTTTGCGAGCATTTATGTTATTCACGTATAGATAAGCCGCTATGTCTCTATCTTTTTCATTTATCTGCGACAAATATTCTGCTGTTATTTCTAAAGAAGATATTTCTTTCGACAAAAGCGCCTTTCTCATTGTTCTTATGTCCATATCTATAATTTTCATTTATCTGAACCCTCCTTGCATTCTGTTTTTAGGATATGCTTTGCGGAACATAAAAATAATCTCCTTTTTTAACTGAAGCGTTCTTCAAGACTTCTTCAACCGGTAAAGAAGGATTGACTTCATCTTTTCTAAATACATTGCTATTGTCTATGATGAATGAAAGAGGATCTATGTCTCCTATTTCGACTGAAGCCAATTGATCAGCAAAGGCAATTATATCTGTTAGATTTTTTGCCAGTTCTGCCCTTTCGTCATCTTCGATATTCAATTTTGAAAGATGAGCTATATGTTCAAGCATTTCCTCCGCTATTATATCTGCTCCGCCATCATCTTTTATTTCAGAAAGTGCAACAAGCAAATCAAGGTCCATCAATTGATTCATAGCTACCTTTGAAGGCGTTTCTATCATCGGACATGAGGCATCCCTCAGCTTTGGAAAAGCAATAACCTCTCTAATGTTTGGAGCTCCCGCAATAATCATTATTAGCCTATCAAGCCCAAACGCAAATCCTCCGTGAGGTGGGGTCCCGTACTCAAATGCATTGAGCAAGAATCCGAATCTTTCCTTTGCCTCTTCGGCTTTAAAACCAAGAAGTTCGAATATCCTCGACTGTATTTCCCTTAGATGGATTCTTATGCTTCCGCTTCCAAGCTCGATTCCATTCAAAACAATATCGTAGGATTTTGCCTTTACATCCTCAGGATGTGTCTTTAGGAGTTCAATGTCTTCATCATTTGGCATTGTGAATGGATGATGCATTGCAATATAACGTTTTTCATCCTCCGACCATTCAAGCAATGGAAAATCAGTTACAATGGCAAAAGCGAATTTGTTTTTATCCCGAAGGCCCAAGACCTCAGCTATTTCAAGCCGCAGATGACCGAGAATATTTCTTGCTTTTTCTTTCTCGTCAGCACTAAATACAATCATGTCTCCCGGTTTTGCTTCTAACTTCTCAAGTATCTTTACCATATCTTCCTCAGAAAAATATTTAGTTAAAACAGATCTTAGGCTTCCGTCAGGCTCGATGGCAATCCATGCCATTCCTTTGCCTCCAAATCCAAATGCTTTTTCTGTAAGATATTCTATTTGAGTCCTAGTCAACTTATTTCCGCCTTTAATACACAATCCCTTGACTATGCCCCCTTGGTCAACCACCTTACGAAAAACCTCAAAGCTGCATACTTCCATTATTTCAGTCAAATCAACCATAGGCATTTCAAATCTCAAATC
>CAZTZB010000082.1:0-6111 GCA_964617505.1 uncultured Peptostreptococcaceae bacterium
GAAATTTTATTCTTTAAAAAGGTGCCTTTTTTTAAATCATCGAAAGCTTTATTCAATTCTTCTTTTGTGTTCATGACTATAGGGCCACCCCAAACTACTGGTTCAGCCAGGTGTGTCGAACTTATAAATAATACTTGGGCATTTTTATCTGTTGCCTTTATTTCTACATGTTCGCCGGGGGTAAGTTTTACCGCTGTTTTTTCTTTTACCAACTCGCCTCCAATATAGGCCTCCCCTAAGAGGGTAAACATCATCACTGAGCGATTACTTTCTGTATTCAAGACAATAGATGCATTCGGGTTGAGATGTAAATCGTAATAATCCAACGGAAGATATTCGCTTAAATATCCTTTTCTTCCTTCAAATTCACCTGCAAGCAATCTCAACTTGCCATTTTCCAACTCGATTTCTTCAATTTCAAAGTTCTTTATACTGCGATAAGTCGGGGTAACCATTTTGTCCCTTGCAGGAAGATTAAGCCAAAGCTGTACACCAAGCAACCTTTCGGATGCAGGCAATTTTTCTTCATGTAAAATACCGGAGCCCGCTGTCATCCATTGTAATTCTCCATCTCCGATCGTATCCTCATTGCCTAAGCTATCCTTATGTGTCATCCTCCCACGATACAAATAACTGATTGTTTCTATCCCTCTGTGCGGATGCATGGGGAATCCCGCCTTGTAATCATCTGGATTTATGCTGTCAAAAGAATCGAGCAATAAAATCGGATTGTATTTCTGAACAGTTCCATTCCCTAAGACTCTGACCAAATTTACTCCTGCACCATCCTGTGTTCTGTAACCTTTAACCAATTCCCTAATTCTTCTTTCCATATGTTTATCATCCTCCTTTGATAGTATTTACCCCTAATATGGATAAGAAACCTCAAAAGTACTCAAAAATTTGAATCACCTGGGACAGTCCCCAGTCATTTCTATAAGCATGATTCAAGGTTGCATAAACATATGATTAATACCTATAAAAAAAATAATCGGCTCGCTGAATTAAGCAAGCCGATTATTTATGAACAACAACATGAAAAAGTACTGTCAGAGACCAGTTATTCAAAAGAGACGGGCGCTTGTTATAGATATCGTACATGTACCTATACCCATGCCCGTAATAATTCTCCTTACAAAAATTCAAATGAATCATCATATTCTTTTTCGTTTAAGCCAATTATCTTGATATCTAAATTTGCTTCTTTTAACATACTCTCTAATACTTCTATAAACACGCCTTTTTCATTTACGATTTCTACGCTATATTCGCCAGTTTCCTTTGAGTTTCCACCACATTTATTAGATATGCAGGTCTTGTCATAGCCACAACTCGGGCTATAATTAACAGCAATAATAGACGGTATACTGTATTCGTTGTCAATATAGTCTTTAAATTGCTGGATATACGAGTTCAGCAAACTTCTGCACTGACTTCTAAAAAACGGAGTGTCAAATTGATTTTTTACATGCCCCCACCTTTTTATCCCATACATAATCATTTCCGGACAAGGTAATTGTATTAGCCCATATCCATCACTTATTATTCTTTTTGTAACATCATGAGCACCTCCAAATACCGATAGTCCTTCTACTTTGGAATTACAATTTAGCAAGCAATGACTGACAACAATAATTTTTTTCTCTCTTTTCATATCTCTCCATTTCCTCCATTCTATATCATCATCAAAATAACAATTGTATATACAGCAAAAATAGCATATGCAAAGTAATCAATTTTCGTATATTCCAACTCATTTCTATAAGTTCGACTGCTAGTATCCTTAAAACACCTGGAATCCATGGCCTCACTAATCGCAGTAGATCTATCAAAAGCAGACAAAAATACCGGTATAAGAATAGTTACCAAATTTTTACCTTTGCTAAATATATTGCTTCTAAAGTTGGTGCCTCTTGCCATTTGAGCATTCATAATTCTGCTTGTCTCATCAATGAGAATCGGTATAAACTTTATTGCTATAATACTGATGAAAGACAAATCTGACACTGGTACTTTAAGTTTTTTTAGTGGAGCAAGTATTTTGTCAACACCGTTCATAATGTCTGTAGTAGTCGTGGTAAATGAAATCATGGCCCCACCAATAACCAAAAGAATAATCCTAAAAGATAAATTAATGGCTTTATAAAAGCCTTTTCTGCTAATTGTTATAAAAGCATATGATTTCACAATATCGCCTGAATTAGTTAATACTTGAAATATAAAGGTGGCAATGAGTAGAAATAATAGCGGTTTTATGCATGAAAAAACAGTTTTAAACGGAACCTTTGCCAATCTTATTACAGCAACTAAAAAGATTGCTACTATGAAAAACCCTCTTATATCTTTTATGGTGAAAAGTAGTAAAAGATACATAAAGGTTGTGATAAGTTTAGTTCTAGGATCAAGCGAATGAATTATACTCTCAACCGAAATATATTTAAGACTTTTCATTCAGGCCCCTCCTAACAGTTAGATAATCAAAAATCTCTTCTACGGTTTCATCTATGTTAATTAAACTAGTATCAACCAAGAAACCTTTATCTTTAAGATTCCGAAGCAGCATATTTGCTTCAGGAAGTTTTATTCCCATAGCCTCAAGCTCTTTTTTGTTTTTAAAAACCTCTTTTGGAGTGCCAGCAAATACAATTTCCCCTTGATCGATTGCAATTACTCTGTCTGCGTATTCACATACATCGTTCATGTCATGGGATACCAAAACTATAGTCTTGTTTTTAAAAACCTCTTTTGGAGTATCATCAAATACTATTTCTCCTTGATTTATAGCAATTACTCTGTCTGCATATTCACATACATCGTTCATATCATGAGATACTAAAACAATAGTCTTGTTTCGATTTTGATTTAAATCTTTTAACATACTCAAAATATCGTTTTTACCTATAGGATCCAAACCTGCAGTAGGCTCATCCAAGACAATAACATCTAAATCCATGGCAAGTACTCCTGCGATGGCAACTCTTCTTTTTTGCCCACCCGATAGCTCAAATGGTGATGAATAGTAATCACTTTCATCAATTTTCACAATTTTTAGCGCCTTCTTGGCTCTTTCAAGTCCTTCTTCTTCCGAAAGCTCTTTGTTTATAAGACCATAGCAAACATCTTTAATAACGGTCTTTTCAAAAAGCTGTTGCTCAGGATATTGAAAAACAATAGAAACTTTTTCAATTAGTTTTCCTTTTTTATAATCTTTTTTTGTTATTTCTTTTCCATCGAAGTAAACACTACCTTTTGTAGGTATTTTAAGTCCGTTTAGTAGCTGAATAATTGTAGATTTACCAGACCCTATATGCCCGATAATTGCAATAAATTCACCATATTTTATATCTAAGCTCACATTTTTTATTGCTTCTTTTTCACCATAGCTATAACTCACGTTTTCTAATCTAATAGACATAATTCTTCCACCAATTCTTCATTCGTTAAAATTGTTTTGCTGATTTTAACCCCTTTTTCTCTGAGTTTATTGGATATCTGCAATATCCTAGGCAGCTCAAGTCCATATTCTTTTATTTCGTCTGCTCTTGAAAAAATTTCTCTGGGGCTTCCGCTCATTCTAACTTTCGAATTATCCATAACAACTACCCTGTCGGCATTTACTACTTCCTCCATATAATGCGTCACCAATACTATAGAAACATTCGAATTTTTTCGTATCTGTTTAAGAACATTCATAATATCGTCCCGGCTCCTTGGATCTTGCATCGAAGTAGGTTCATCCAAAATAATATATTTGGGTTTCATTGCTAAAACTCCGGCAAGTGAAACCTTTTGTTTCTGTCCAATCGAAAGTTCATCAGTAGAAGCATTTTTTATATGCTCAATACCAACTAAAGAAACCGCATAATCGACGCGGTTTCTAATTTCCAAACTGTTTAGATTAAGATTTTCAGGCCCAAAAGCAATATCATCTTCTACTTTTGTAGAAATGATTTGATTGTCTGGATTTTGAAAAACCACTCCAACTTTTTCTCTTATTCCATAAATTTTCTCTTCGTCTAACGTATTTATATTATCAATATAAATCACACCATCAGTCGGTGTAAGAAGTGCGTTACATAATCTGGAAAAAGTCGATTTGCCTGAACCATTCTTGCCGAGTATGACCAAAAATTCACCCTCCGCAATAGTTAAATTCATCTCTTTAACTGCAAATACTTTCTCGATTTTTTGTGAAAATTCGTTATACTTTTCATAATAAAAATCAATCTTTTTTGCTTCTAACATAACACACTCCTTTAACAAACTTTATTCAATATTTTCTTGTAAAAATTCCTTTTTGTACTTGAGCGGCAATGATTTGACTATGTAGTAAACAATAATCATAGAACCGACTTTATCAATTAAATTATTTTGTATTTTAGCGACGAAGGAAGCTGTAAATAATGAAGTTCCCGCTTTTTTAAGAGAAAGCACAATAACATCACTCATTGTTCCTGTTAATCCACCATACACAGCTATACCAATAGGTGTACCGATAAACGCACACAAAAAGCTCAATAAAAGCCCGATTAAAAATGATTTCATTAAACTCATTTTTCTATTTTTAAAAGCAAAACCTACAATCAAGCCTATCATTACATTAATAGCGGCAAAGGGTAGATTTTGTATTCCGGAAAACAATACACTCTTTATAAAACTACTCAGGAATCCAACTATAGCACCTATCATGGGCCCAAAAATTATAGCCGAAAACATCGTGCCTATGGTGTCTCCATAAAACGGCAAGTTTAAAGAGCCTACTGTAATGCCTAGGACTATATTGAGTGCTACACATAATCCACTTAATACTAACATCTTTGAATTGGAATTTTTTTTCATGATTGCTCCTTTTCTTTTTTTATTGTTTGCAAGTATAGCGAAACAGATCTAATAAAATAAGTCATTCGCCTTGTCGACAATCACGTTCTTTGGTCCCGTAATTTGAATCAACTAGCAAAGATGACTCACATAAAACAAAGAATACCACATTGAAAATACTAATTCCAATTGATAATTACTATCATCTTCTCTACAGAATAGACTTTATTTATACTTAAAATGCTTTCTGCTTTTCAAGAAGATATAATTCATTTAAAAATGTCAATTTCAGCACAAATTGACAAATAATAAAGCCAGAGCTTGATGCCCCGCATCGAAAACTATGCGGCATTCGGACAAGAAAAACACCGGCAATCTGTTGAAAGCCAGTGTTTTAATGTCTTACTATCGAGTTATATTATATCAACAGTGATTTTTTACATACATAATAATTTTACCGTACCCAATGATTCCAACTTTACTTTTTATGCCCTTTACCACTCATTTGTAATGAAGTAAGATCTGTATCTGTTACTGAACATATCCAATGTATCCAAGAGTGAAATATCCGTGCTTGAAGTTGCCACAATTGATGATGCTATTTCACTGCTTTCGGATTCCTCTACTGTCACTGCACTTGCACTTGGAGCACTGGTCACTTCAGCCGAACTGCATCCAACTATTGAGACTAATAATAATCCTGCCATGATTATTGTTGCTAAACCTTTAAATTTCATAATCTCGCGCCTCTCTTTTCCCTATTAGTTTGTTTTCTTAAAAACATAATAAAGGGCAAAGCTTAAAACTAGCTTAAAAAAAACACCGGCAATCTGTTGAAAGCCAGTGTTTTAATATCTTACTATTGAATTCTATTAATCAGACATATTTTTTTCTTGCATAACCAACAGTAGCAGTCCCTCATGATTCAACAAGAATTCGCCTCTACCTCTATTAAGGTCTTCAAAACAGCAACCCCGTCCCCCCTGCATTCTTGTCTTGACATACTAGCAGATTGCTCTGCATTCGTCCTTTCAATCACTTGTAGCGAAATCATTTATCCACTTCGCATACCCATATAAAGCGCAAAAAATCACCCTTTTCATTTTTCCTTATTTTGCAGCAATCTATTATTTTGAGATTTTCCTTTACCAGTTCATCTCTCATATCCTCTGACGAAACCAATACGATTTTTTTTGATATTCTTTTAGCATTCCTAATGATTTTTAATTGGTTTTCATCATTTTTAAAGCAGAAATTACCATATGGAAGATCTACAATGGATGCATCAAAGCT
>CAZTZB010000083.1:0-6026 GCA_964617505.1 uncultured Peptostreptococcaceae bacterium
TTCCACTTTCCACTTTCTGCGTTGCTTTGCCAAAACCCGTTTGCTCACGTATATTTGAATATGCTTCCCTCACTGGCTTTTGACAGCGTCTTGAACTTGGTGCTTTTCAACAGCATGTAGTCTTTTGCCTTTGTTTTCCTTTTTACTTACTACTTTCTACTTACTACTTTCCACTGTACTTTATCTTTCCACTTATTTTACTTATAAGGAAGAACGATGCTCATGCGGGTGCCTTCACCTTCCTTGCTTTTTACAAGAATGCGACCGTCGTGCTCGTCAATTATCCATTTGGCAATGGAAAGCCCAAGGCCGCTCCCTCCCATCTTTTTGCTCCTTGATTTATCAACCCTATAGAACCTATTGAAAATGAGGGGTATGTCTCCCTTTGGAATACCTATTCCCGTGTCCTCGACCTCCAGAACAATCTTGTTCTTCTTGTTGTAAGACCTTAGGGTTATGCGTCCATCATCGGGAGTAAACTTTCGACTGTTTTCGATGAATATTCTTATGGCTTGCTTTATTGCCTTGCGATTTGCTGAAACTGGCATGTTTTCCTCACATTCACACAGAATATTGTGATTAGTGTCAATGAGGCGGGTTTCCCGAGCTATTTCTTCAATGAGCTCATGCATGTCGAATTCCGCTTTCTCGCTTCGGATCATATTCCTGTCTGTTCTAGCCAAATATAGAAGTTTTTCAGTAAGATCCTTCATGCTTAGCGACTCTTCCCTAATTGCCAATACCGATTCGTCAAGAACCTCCGGGTCGTTCTTTCCCCAGCGGTCTAGCATGTCGGCATATCCAAGAATCACGGAAATGGGGGTTCTTAGCTCGTGAGAAGCATCGGACACAAATTGATTCTGCTGCTCATACGAGTCCTTGATGCGTTTTGTCATCTCATTGAAAGTAATAGCCAATTCCTTTAGCTCATCCTTGGCTCCCTTTGCATCCAACTTTGTATCCAAATCATTTACCGTTATATGCTTTATTGAATCCGTCATGTTTTTAATTGGAAGCATCATTCGCCTTCCCATCTTCGAACCGGTTATGGTAATAAAGAATATGCCTATCGCATCGAATATGAATAGCACAAATAAAAGCATAGCAAGATATCTGTTTTGTCTAATCAGGTTTTTACTGAGAACGAGAGTATATGAAGGAGATTCCTCTGGAAAACTTTGTTTCATTTCGATTGTCCCGAGCGCAAAAAAAGTTTTATCTTGGGGAAGAGACAATTCTTCATGGAAAGGATTTAGAGAATCGTTTTCCTGAGGTTTGCCCGAGTATATGATGTCTCCCGAGGCATCTAGCAGATAAACTTCCATATTTTCAACTGAGACTGCTGTATCAATGTATTTTTCGCCGGAGGATTCATTTTCCAGGATACGCTCCTGTAGGAAGCTCGAAAAGTCATCAAGCGATTTCGTTTCTTCAATTTCCACATAAGCCCTGAAGCCAAATACTATTGCAAAGCTTGTGAAAACTAGAAGAAGTACAAACATTGCAGAGTAGTAGAAGGAGAACTTGAAGCCTATCGAAAACTTGAAAAGGCTCGAAAAGGTTTCGAAGAGATAGTGGAGGGCCTTAAAAGGAAAAAGTATTATTTTGCCAAAGTTTTTAAGCAGGAAAAAGAGCCCCTTAAGCAATATGACGAAGGGCATGAATATAAGCTTTAGATTACTGGTTTTGCGAGAGGTTTTCTTCATTTTACTCATCCTTGATAGAGTAGCCTACGCCGCGAACTGTGGTTAAGAACTTATGATTGAATGGTTCATCTATCTTGCTTCTGAGATACCTTATATAAACATCTACCACATTTGTGTCGCCGTAGTAGTCGTAACCCCATACATTTTCAAGAATCTGTTCACGTGTGAGAACCATATTCTTGTTTCTTATAAGGTATTCAAGTAGGTCAAATTCTCTTTTTGTCAAATCTATTTCCACCGAATTGCAAAGGACCTTGTGTTCTTCAGGGCTTAGAGAGAGATTGCCGACAGTTATTGATTTTCCGTTATCAATACCTGCTTGAGAAGACGACCCCCTACGCTTCAATACCGAACGTATTCGGGCAAGCAGCTCCTCAATGGCGAAGGGCTTTGTAACATAGTCGTCCGCTCCCATGTCGAGCCCGGTTACCTTGTCCATGGTATCATCCTTTGCGGTTACCATGATTATTGGGACATCCGAGAATTGACGAATTCTTCTGCAAACCTCAATTCCATTTAGTTCGGGAATCATAAGATCGAGGAGTATTAGTCCGTAATTATTAGACTCCGCAGCCTTTAGGCCCTTTCTGCCATCTTCGGCAATTGATACTTCGTAGCCTTCATGAGTAAGTTCAAGCTCGAGGAATCTGGCGATTTTTGCTTCATCCTCAATAATCAAGATTGAAGTTGTCATTTGCTTCTCCCGTTTTTCGTCTTTATACCATTATAACTCAAAACCTAAAAAAAATAACAGCCCGTCTTTCGGCAGGCTGCATCGAGATTGGCTTATTCAGATTTCAAGTCCTCGCCCATTGATTTTACAGAGTCTGAAACCTTGTCGAAGTACTTGTTTACAGCCATGTCCTTTCCGGATTCGTTTTTAAACTGTATTCGGTATCCGGTAAAGAGAGCAACCAGAAGACCTATTACTACAAACGGGGTAGCAAATATAGTTAGTACAATAGCGAGAGTCAGCGGGAAATTAAGAAGTATTCCCTTTTCATTTTTTAGAATGAATCTAATTTTGTTCATCCTTTTGATAAAATTTTTGAGACTGTTCCAAAAACCCGTGCCTTCACTTTTCGATCCGGCTGGAGTTTTCTTTTCGGAAACCTTGTTTTGCTTTTCGAGCATTACAAGAGCCTCTACCATATCACCTTCTGTTTGCTCCAAAGCCTCTTTGGCTTCCTTGTAGCTTACATTTGCACGCTCCCTTAAGAAGTCAATTTGTTCTAATGTAATTTTCATTTTCTTACCTCCTATGTTTTGTTTTCCATGCTTTCATTATAGGAGGTGTCCATTAGAAGGAAATTAAGCTAAAATTAGAATTGCATTAGAAAATATATTAATTATGCATAAAATGGTTTTTAAGTATAAAAAAAGCCGGATTGTTCAATCCGGCTTTCGCTGTCATTTTACTTAAAGCTATATGGTTCCTTCTTGAAATAGATTCTTTCAGAAGAGTTTTTCACCTCGATAATTTTTTCTAAGATATCCTCGGTTTTTTGGCGGATTTCGTTTAAATTATCCTTTGATACATTATAATAAAGGAATAAATCCTCAAAAGTTCTTACAAGCTTTGCTATATTGGTGTCAATTTCTATGAATTCCTCGAAATTTTTGCTATGCATTGCATTGTGGAATTGCTCGAAATCGATTTTAATGATTTCGAGGATATCCTCTTCCGTGTTGAAATCGCCCATGGGAATGACATATGGTTTTGTGCGTTCAAGGAAAAAAGTGTTGTCCCTGTTTGTGTGATAGATGTAGTTGATTTTTATGTCCTTAATCAGGAACTTTACTATGCACATTGTACCGTGGAGATCAATAACCTTAGCGCCCATTCTTTCGAGTTCCTCTTTCACATACTCATGATTTAAAAGTCTTGACGACAAGCTTATCATAAAACGCGCCTCCCTTGCTTTGTTATTAGATTTAATTATACCATTAAAATAGGATTATCGGCCTGAATTTGCATTAAACTGCAAAGGACTGTTGAATAAACGAAGAGGAAGAGTATACTTGTAACATGAATATTTAGAAAATAATGTTTTTCATGGAAGAAGGTATTTTTATGGAAAAGGGATATGATTTTTTGCTTCAGCTAGCGCTTGTTCTTCTTGCAGGCAACATAGGTGGACTCATCAGTAAAAAAATTAAGCAGCCTCAGGTTCTAGGGCAAATAATTGCAGGGGTTTTGCTAGGCACATACTTTATGGAAAAAACAGATATCATATATTATTTTTCCCAAATAGGAGTAATAATGTTGATGTTCATAGCCGGGATTGAAACGGATGTAGCGGAACTGAACAGGTCGAAGGGCTCATCGTCGCTCATTGCACTTGGAGGGGTTGCTATGCCGTTTGCACTTGTATGCGGAGGCTTCTATTTTTTTAGCAAAGACCTCTCGCTTTCAATCTTTATGGGAGTGGCCTCGACGGCAACAAGCGTAAGCATATCGGTTCAGACACTAAGGGAACTAAATAAACTTAAAAGCAGACAGGGAATGGGAATCCTTGGGGCGGCAATAATTGATGATGTTGTTGGAATAATACTTCTTTCAGTTGCAATAAGCGTTCTTGTGCCCGGAAGTGGAACAGGCATTACATCTGTCATAGTAAAGCTCATGGCATTCTTTATAATAGTTTTACTAGTAGGGCTGGTCGTAAAAGACTACTCAAAGGGAAGTGTTTCATTTTTGAGACTCATGGGAATCTTCAACATAGATAGAATGCTCATATCCTATGCGCTCATATTTACACTTGCAATGGCCTTTCTTTCCGAAAAGCTGGGAGTTGCCGCCGTAACCGGTGCCTATTTTGCAGGAGTAATACTCAGTATGGCTAAAGGGCGGAATACCATAACACATAATATTAACCGAATAGGAAGCGTGGTATTCACGCCCATATTCTTTGTATCCATTGGCATGGGAATAAACCTTACAAAAATCTCCTTTGGGGGGTTATCTGAACTGTCATTTATTGTCTTTGCAATAATAGGTAAGATAATAGGTTGCGGACTGGGCGCTAAAATATCGGGCTTCAAATGGAAGCAATCCCTTCAGGTTGGAATAGGCATGATTCCGAGAGCAGAGGTAGCCATAATTATTGCGAGCCTAGGAGTTGGGCTTGGAGTCATAGGCAACGAGCAACTGACGGCAGTGGTTCTTATGGTGCTTATTACTACGCTAATAACCCCATCACTTCTTAAAATGGCATTCAAGGAAAAAGAAGAGTATGTAGAATACGATAAAAAGGTATAAACATAAAAGGCTTTCGCAAAAGCTTTTATTGTTTTGCAAAGATTGAAATAGGTTATATATCCAAGGTATATAAAAATAGAGGAGCTGACATAATGATGCAGTGGTTCTACACACTTGACCCGGTTTGGCAGGCCTTGGCCGCAACAATGTTCACATGGTTTATGACGGCGCTTGGAGCAGCCATGGTCTTTTTCTTTAAAGAAATAAATAGGGTTGTTTTAAACGGAATGCTTGGATTCGCTGCGGGAGTAATGATAGCGGCAAGCTATTGGTCTCTCTTAGCGCCAGCCATCGAAATGGTTGAGGCGGACGGGCAAATAGCGGCTTGGATACCTGCGGCCGTTGGTTTTCTTGCAGGAGGAGGCTTTCTACTTTTAATAGACAATGTTCTGCCTCACCTCCACATAGGTTTGCCCTTAGAGGAGGCCGAGGGCGTAAAGACAAGCTGGCATAGAAGCGTACTTCTTGTGCTTGCAATAACCCTGCACAATGTCCCCGAGGGCCTTGCGGTCGGTGTTGCCTTTGGAGCAGTAGCGGCAGGACTTCCGTCGGCTACCTTGGCTGGAGCCATAGCGCTTGGCCTTGGCATAGGCATACAAAACTTTCCAGAGGGCGCGGCAGTATCAATACCCCTTAGGAGAGAGGGGCTTTCGCGAAGTAAGGCATTCATGTATGGACAGGCTTCCGGAGTTGTTGAACCCATATCCGGAGTTCTTGGCGCCCTGGCTGTAATAGCCATGAGGCCAATACTTCCATACGCACTTTCATTCGCAGCGGGAGCAATGATATATGTAGTAGTAGAGGAGCTTATTCCCGAGGCCCAAATGGAAAGAAGCACAGACATTGCAAGCATAGGCGTAATGCTTGGCTTTGCAGTCATGATGATACTTGATGTAGCCCTCGGTTAATGTAGCGAATGGGGACGGGGGCTATATCGTTGAAATGCAACACTTTACAATTAATTACAAGAGGAGTATAATAAATCTTGCATTGGAACATGCCCTATTAGCTCAGTTGGCTAGAGCACTCGACTCTTAATCGAGGTGTCCGGGGTTCGA